>NZ_JBJJLO010000061.1:0-37508 GCF_046230915.1 Pseudomonas sp. KCJK8993 | reverse complement strand
CGAAGACTCATTGAAGAAGCCCCCGCTTGCGGGGGCTTTTTTATTGGGTTGACACTCTGTGGGGCCGTCTATAGAATTGCGCCTCCTTTTAACGGGCGTATTGCGCCCGGTGGGAATAGCAGCCTGGAGTCTGAAATCCAATGCAAAATCAGCAAATCCGTATCAGGTTGAAGGCTTTCGACCATCGCCTGATCGACCAATCCACCCAGGAAATCGTGGAAACCGCGAAACGTACTGGTGCTCAAGTGCGTGGTCCAATTCCACTGCCTACTCGTAAAGAGCGGTTCACCGTTCTGGTCTCCCCGCACGTCAACAAAGACGCGCGTGACCAGTACGAGATCCGTACTCATAAGCGCGTGCTGGATATCGTTCAGCCAACGGATAAAACCGTTGATGCACTTATGAAGCTTGATCTTGCGGCAGGCGTGGAAGTGCAGATCAGCCTCGGCTAAGACTCAGTCTTGGTCGTGTAACGCTCTGAAATGGGCGGCCATAGCGGGTGAAAGCCCCGTACACTCATGAGGTTTACAACATGACTATTGGTGTAGTCGGTCGTAAGTGCGGTATGACCCGCATTTTCACCGAAGAAGGTGTCTCCATTCCGGTCACGGTCATCGAGATCGAGCCGAATCGTGTCACCCAGTTCAAAACTGAAGAAACCGATGGCTATCGTGCAGTGCAAGTCACTGTAGGTGAGCGTCGTGCTTCGCGCGTGACTGCTGCTCAGGCAGGTCACTTCGCTAAAGCAAATGTTGCTGCTGGTCGTGGCGTTTGGGAATTCCGCCTTGAAGAAGGCGAGTACCAAGCTGGCGATCTGATCAGCGCAGAAATCTTCGCAGCTGGCCAGTTGGTAGATGTTACCGGTCAGTCGAAAGGTAAAGGCTTCGCCGGTACCATCAAGCGTTGGAATTTCCGCGGTCAAGATAACACCCACGGTAACTCCGTTTCCCACCGCGTCCCGGGCTCTATTGGCCAGTGCCAGACTCCTGGTCGTGTATTCAAGGGCAAAAAAATGTCCGGTCATATGGGCGCTGAGCGCGTGACCGTGCAGTCCCTCGAAGTAGTGCGCGTCGACGCTGAACGCAATCTGTTGTTGGTCAAGGGCGCTGTTCCTGGCGCTACTGGCGGCAACCTGGTTGTGCGTCCGGCGGCCAAGGCTCGCGGTTAAGGGGAAGCTGACATGCAATTAAATGTAAATGGCGCTCAAGCGATCGAAGTTTCCGAACTGACATTTGGCGGCGAATTCAACGAGACGCTGGTTCACCAAGCAGTCGTGGCCTACATGGCTGGCGGCCGTCAGGGTAGCAAGCAGCAAAAGACCCGTTCCGACGTTTCTGGTGGCGGCAAGCGCCCATGGCGTCAGAAAGGTACTGGCCGTGCTCGTGCTGGTACTCTCCGTAGCCCAATCTGGCGCGGCGGCGGCACCACTTTCGCAGCTCGTCCTCAAGATCACTCCCAGAAGCTGAACAAGAAGATGTATCGCGCAGCAATGCGTTCCATCCTTGCTGAGCTGGTGCGTACTGATCGTCTGGTCGTGGTTCAGGATTTTGCTGTTGAAACTCCGAAAACCAAAGATCTGCTGGGTAAGCTGAATGGCATGAGTCTGACCGATGTTCTGATCGTGTCTGACGCTGTTGATCAGAACCTGTACCTGGCTGCTCGCAACCTGCCTCACGTTGATGTTCGTGATGTGCAAGGTTCCGATCCAGTTAGTCTGATCGCATACGACAAAGTGTTGATCACTGTGTCGGCCGTGAAGAAATTCGAGGAGCTGCTGGGATGAACCAGGAACGCGTATTTAAAGTTCTGCTTGGCCCGCATGTTTCCGAGAAGGCTACGGTTCTGGCGGACAAGAAAGGCCAGTTCGTTTTCAAGGTTGCTACCGATGCAACCAAGCTGGAAATCAAGAAGGCCGTCGAAAGCCTGTTCAGCGTGAAAGTGGAGCGCGTTACTACCCTGAACGTTCTGGGTAAGAGCAAGCGCACCGCGCGTGGTCTGGGCAAGCGTAATGACTGGAAGAAGGCAGTTATCTCCCTTCAGCCAGGCCAAGATCTCGATTTCAGCAGCAGTGCTGAGTAAGGAAGGGGCGCATCATGGCAATCGTTAAATGCAAACCGACTTCCCCTGGCCGCCGTTTTGTGGTCAAGGTGGTCAACCAGGAGCTGCATAAAGGCGCTCCTCACGCACCGCTGATCGAGAAGAAATCGAAGTCTGGTGGTCGTAACAACAATGGCCGTATCACTACTCGTCACGTTGGTGGCGGTCATAAGCAGCATTATCGTCTGGTCGACTTCCGTCGCAACGACAAGGATGGCATCGCTGCCACCGTCGAGCGTATCGAATACGATCCAAACCGTACTGCTCACATTGCTCTGCTGTGCTATGCCGACGGCGAGCGTCGCTACATCATTGCCCCTAAAGGCGTGAGCGCTGGCGACCAGTTGATCGCGGGTGCCCTGGCACCGATCAAGCCGGGCAACACTCTGCAGCTGCGCAACATTCCAGTTGGTAGCACCGTACACGGCATCGAACTGAAGCCAGGTAAAGGCGCGCAAATCGCTCGTTCGGCTGGTGCTTCGGCTCAGCTGGTCGCTCGTGAAGGTGTCTACGTGACCCTGCGTCTGCGTTCTGGTGAGATGCGTAAAGTGCTGGCTGAATGCCGTGCGACCCTGGGCGAAGTCTCGAACTCCGAGCATAGCCTGCGTTCGCTGGGTAAAGCCGGTGCCAAACGCTGGCGTGGCGTTCGCCCAACCGTTCGTGGCGTTGCCATGAACCCGGTTGACCACCCGCATGGTGGTGGTGAAGGTCGTACCTCCGGTGGTCGTCATCCGGTATCGCCATGGGGCTTCCCGACTAAGGGCGCGAAGACTCGTGGTAATAAGCGTACCGACAAAATGATCGTCCGTCGTCGCAAGTAAATAGAGGGATACGACAGTGCCACGTTCTCTGAAAAAAGGTCCTTTTATTGATCTTCACCTACTGAAGAAGATCGAAGTGGCGGCGGAAAAGAACGATCGCAAACCAGTTAAGACCTGGTCGCGTCGTTCCATGATCCTGCCACAAATGGTCGGTCTGACCATTGCTGTGCATAACGGTCGTCAGCATGTTCCAGTTCTCGTGAACGAAGACATGGTCGGCCACAAACTGGGCGAGTTCGCCGGTACCCGTACATATCGCGGGCACGTGGCTGACAAGAAAGCCAAGCGTTAAGGGGTAAGGAACGATGGAAGTAGCCGCTAAGCTGTCGGGCGCTCGAATCTCCGCCCAGAAAGCCCGCTTGGTCGCCGACCAGATCCGCGGGAAGAAGGTGGGCGACGCGCTCAACCTGTTGGCTTTCAGCAGTAAGAAAGCCGCCGAGATCATGAAGAAAGTGCTGGAGTCGGCCGTAGCCAACGCCGAGCATAACGAAGGCGCAGACGTTGATGACCTGAAGGTCTCCACCGTTTTCGTCAACGAAGGGCGTTCGCTGAAGCGCATCATGCCACGTGCCAAAGGCCGTGCTGATCGCATCGTCAAGCGGTCTTGCCATATCACTGTCAAGGTTGCTGACAAGTAACGGAGTCGAAGAGATGGGTCAGAAAGTACATCCCATTGGCATTCGCCTGGGAATCGTCAAGGAGCACACCTCCGTCTGGTACGCAGACGGTCGGACTTATGCGGACTATTTGCTCGCAGATCTGAATGTGCGTGAGTATCTCCAAGACAAACTAAAAAGCGCGTCCGTAAGCCGTATCGATATTCATCGTCCGGCTCAAACTGCACGCATCACCATCCACACCGCTCGTCCCGGCATCGTGATCGGCAAGAAAGGTGAAGATGTTGAAAAACTGCGTCAGGACCTGACCAAGCAAATGGGTGTGCCTGTGCACATCAATATCGAAGAGATCCGCAAGCCGGAGCTCGACGGTATGCTGGTTGCGCAGAGCGTAGCTCAGCAGCTGGAGCGTCGCGTAATGTTCCGTCGTGCCATGAAGCGCGCCGTACAGAACGCCATGCGCATTGGTGCCAAAGGCATCAAAATCCAAGTGAGCGGTCGTCTCGGCGGTGCTGAAATCGCACGTACTGAATGGTATCGCGAAGGTCGTGTGCCACTGCACACCCTGCGTGCCGATATCGACTATGCCACCTACGAAGCTCACACCACCTACGGTGTGATCGGTGTGAAGGTTTGGATCTTCAAAGGCGAAGTAATTGGTGGTCGCCAAGAAGAGCTGAAGCCGCAAGCGCCAGCGCCTCGTAAAAAAGCTGCTAAGTAAGGGGTACGCCAAATGTTGCAACCAAAGCGTACGAAGTTCCGCAAGCAAATGACCGGCCACAACCGTGGTCTGGCTCTGCGCGGTAGCAAGGTCAGCTTCGGCGAGTTCGCGCTGAAGTCTGTTGCTCGTGGTCGTCTCACCGCTCGTCAGATCGAGTCGGCACGTCGTGCCTTGACCCGTCACGTAAAACGTGGCGGCAAGATCTGGATCCGTGTATTCCCGGACAAGCCTATTTCCAAGAAGCCACTCGAAGTTCGGATGGGTAAAGGTAAGGGTAACGTCGAATACTGGGTTGCCCAGATTCAGCCAGGCAAAGTCCTGTATGAAATCGAGGGTGTTTCTGAAGAGCTGGCGCGTGAGGCTTTCGCCCTGGCTGCTGCAAAGCTGCCGCTCGCCACCTCCTTTGTTAAGCGGACGGTGATGTGATGAAAGCGAATGAACTTCGTGAAAAATCCGCACAGCAGCTGAACGAGCAACTGCTCGGCCTGCTGCGCGACCAGTTCAATCTGCGTATGCAGAAAGCAACTGGCCAGTTGGGGCAGTCTCATCTGCTCTCGCAAGTTAAGCGTGACATCGCTCGCGTGAAGACTGTGCTCAACCAGCAGGCAGGTAAGTAATCATGGCTGAAGCCGAAAAAACTGTCCGTACGCTGACTGGCCGTGTTGTCAGCGACAAGATGGACAAGACCATCACCGTTCTGATCGAGCGTCGCGTTAAGCACCCTATCTACGGTAAATACGTTAAGCGTTCGACTAAGCTGCACGCGCACGACGAAACCAATCAGTGCCACATCGGCGACAAGGTCACTATCCGTGAGACCCGTCCGATGGCCAAGACCAAGTCCTGGGCCCTGGTTGATGTTCTCGAACGCGCTGTGGAAGTCTAAGGGCTAGGGGTCGGAGAAATTATATGATTCAGACTCAATCCATGCTCGATGTGGCCGATAACAGCGGCGCTCGCCGCGTTATGTGCATCAAGGTGCTGGGTGGCTCCCATCGTCGTTACGCTGGTATCGGTGACATCATCAAGGTTACCGTCAAGGAAGCAATTCCTCGCGGTAAGGTGAAAAAAGGCCAAGTGATGACTGCTGTCGTAGTCCGCACTCGCCACGGCGTTCGCCGTGCAGATGGCTCCATCATCCGCTTTGATGGCAACGCTGCTGTTCTGCTGAACAACAAGCAAGAGCCGATCGGTACCCGTATCTTTGGGCCAGTGACCCGTGAGCTTCGTACTGAGAAGTTCATGAAGATCGTCTCGCTCGCCCCAGAAGTGCTGTAAGGAGATCCGACATGCAAAAGATTCGTCGTGACGACGAGATCATCGTGATCGCCGGCAAAGACAAAGGTAAGCGCGGTAAGGTGCTTAAGGTTCTGGCTGACGACCGTCTGGTCGTAGGTGGTCTGAACCTGGTCAAGCGTCATACCAAGCCTAACCCGATGTCGGGCGTACAAGGCGGTATCGTCGAGAAAGAAGCGCCACTGCACGCTTCCAACGTTGCTATTTTCAACAGCGAAACCAACAAGGCTGACCGCGTTGGCTTCAAAGTAGAAGACGGCAAGAAAATTCGTGTCTTCAAGTCGACCCAAAAAGCGGTTGATGCTTGAACACTGCTAGGTAGAAGACCATGGCACGACTCCAAGAGATTTACCGGAAGGAAATCGCCCCGAAGCTTAAGGAAGAACTTAAGCTTTCGAACGTGATGGAAGTTCCGCGCGTTACCAAGATCACCCTGAACATGGGTCTGGGCGAGGCGATCGGTGACAAGAAAGTCATCGAGCACGCTGTTGCTGACCTGGAAAAGATCACCGGCCAGAAAGTCGTTGTGACTCACGCTCGTAAATCCATCGCTGGCTTCAAAGTCCGCGAAGGATGGCCGATCGGCGTCAAAGTGACCCTGCGCCGTGAGCGTATGTATGAGTTCCTGGATCGTCTGCTGTCGATCTCCCTGCCTCGGGTTCGCGACTTCCGCGGCCTGAATGCCAAGTCCTTCGATGGTCGTGGTAACTACAGCATGGGCGTGAAAGAGCAGATCATTTTCCCGGAAATCGATTACGACAAGATCGATGCTCTCCGCGGTCTGGACATTACCCTGACCACCACTGCCAAGAACGATGACGAAGGCCGCGCTCTGCTGCGTGCTTTCAAATTCCCGTTCCGCAACTGATTGGAGTAGGAAAATGGCCAAGAAGAGCATGAAGAACCGTGAGCTGAAGCGTCAGCTCACCGTTGCCAAGTACGCCGCCAAGCGTGCAGCGCTGAAAGCGATCATCGTGGATCTGAACGCAACTCCAGAAGCCCGTTGGGAAGCGACCGTAGCTCTGCAAAAGCAACCACGTGACGCAAGTGCTTCGCGCATGCGTAACCGTTGCCGCCTGACCGGTCGTCCGCATGGCGTTTACCGCAAGTTCGGCCTGGGCCGTAACAAACTGCGTGAAGCCGCAATGCGTGGTGACGTTCCAGGTCTGGTAAAAGCCAGCTGGTAATGGCTATAAGCCTATGGTGGTTGGGGTTGCAAGATCCCGATCATCGGTGAGCTCAAGCATGAATCAAGCCCCTTCTGGGGCTTGATTCATTTCTAGGGTGTGTCTAGAATGACCGGCTCGCCTGAGCCCGTGTTTTTTGCCCGGGTATCTTTGGTGAAAGCTGTAGCCGCAAGGCTAATTCTTTTTGTATCAGGAGCATCTAGCCCATGAGTATGCAGGACCCGTTAGCGGACATGCTAACTCGAATCCGTAATGCCCAGATGGCTGAAAAGTCCGTCGTGAGCATGCCGTCTTCCACTTTGAAGGTGGCTGTAGCAAAAGTCCTGAAGGACGAAGGTTACATTGCGGGTTATCAGATCAGCAGCGAAATCAAGCCTCTGCTGTCCATCGAGCTGAAGTACTTCGAAGGCCGTCCGGTCATCGAGGAAGTGAAGCGCGTTAGCCGTCCAGGCCTGCGTCAGTACAAGTCCGTTGAAGAGCTGCCGAAAGTACGTGGCGGCCTCGGCGTATCTATCGTCTCCACCAACAAAGGTGTGATGACTGATCGTGCTGCGCGCGCTGCCGGTGTCGGCGGCGAAGTTCTTTGCACTGTGTTCTAAGGGGGGATAAGCATGTCTCGCGTCGCTAAGAACCCCGTTAAGCTGCCAGCTGGCGTCGAAGTGAAATTCGCCGGTCAACAGCTTTCGGTGAAGGGTGCCAAGGGTACTCTCGAACTGAACGTACACGCCTCCGTTGAAATTGTTCAGGAAGCCGGTGAGCTGCGTTTTGCTGCTCGCAATGGCGACCAGCAAACTCGCGCAATGGCCGGTACCACTCGTGCGCTGGTTAACAACATGGTCCAGGGCGTAAGCCAAGGCTTCGAGCGTAAGCTCCAGCTGGTCGGTGTTGGTTACAAGGCACAGGCAAAAGGCACAGTGCTGAACCTGGCCCTCGGCTTCTCGCATCCAGTGGATTACGAACTGCCGGCAGGCATCACCGCTGAGACTCCTAGCCAGACCGATATCCTGATCAAGGGCATCGACAAACAGCTGGTAGGTCAAGTGGCCGCTGAGATCCGCGACTTCCGTCCACCAGAACCTTACAAAGGTAAAGGTGTGCGCTACGCGGACGAAGTCGTCCGTCGTAAAGAAGCCAAGAAGAAGTAGGGCATAGCAAATGACCGACAAAAAAGTTACTCGACTGCGTCGCGCTCGCAAAGCACGCCTGAAAATGCACGAACTCGAAGTCGTGCGTCTCTGCGTGTTCCGCTCTTCGCAACACATCTACGCCCAGGTCATTTCGGCCGACGGCAACAAGGTCCTGGCAAGCGCCTCGACTTTGGATAAAGAACTGCGTGATGGCGCCACTGGCAACATCGACGCGGCTACTAAGGTTGGCCAGCTGGTCGCTACGCGTGCAAAAGCCGCTGGTGTCTCGCAAGTGGCTTTCGACCGTTCCGGCTTCAAGTACCACGGCCGCGTCAAGGCGCTGGCTGAGGCTGCTCGTGAAGCTGGGCTGGAGTTCTAAGTTATGTCCAATAACGACCAAAAGCGCGACGAAGGCTACATCGAGAAGCTGGTTCAAGTTAACCGCGTAGCCAAAACCGTAAAAGGTGGCCGTATCTTCACTTTCACCGCGTTGACCGTGGTTGGTGATGGTAAGGGCCGTGTTGGCTTCGGCCGTGGCAAGTCGCGTGAAGTGCCTGCTGCGATCCAGAAGGCAATGGAAGCTGCTCGCCGCAACATGATCCAGGTTGATCTGGACGGCACTACTCTGCAATACGCAATGAAGTCTGCCCATGGCGCTTCCAAGGTGTACATGCAGCCTGCTTCTGAAGGTACCGGTATCATCGCTGGCGGCGCCATGCGTGCTGTCCTTGAGGTTGCTGGTGTTCAGAACGTTCTGGCCAAGTGCTACGGCTCGACTAACCCGGTAAATGTGGTTCACGCCACTTTCAAGGGTTTGAAAGCAATGCAGTCCCCTGAATCCATTGCCGCCAAGCGTGGCAAAAGCGTCCAGGAGATCATCTGATCATGGCTACCGTTAAAGTAACGCTGATCAAAAGCATGACCGGCCGTATCCCTAACCACAAGTTGTGCGTTAAGGGTCTGGGCCTGCGTCGCATCGGTCACACTGTAGAAGTCCAGGATACTCCCGAGAACCGCGGGATGATCAACAAGGCTTACTACATGCTGCGTGTCGAGGGTTAATCGATGAAACTCAATGATCTGAGTCCAGCGCCGGGTTCCCGTCGCGAAAAGCATCGTCCGGGCCGTGGTATCGGTAGTGGTTTGGGTAAGACTGGTGGCCGTGGTCACAAAGGTCAGACTTCCCGCTCCGGTGGCACCATTGCTCCAGGCTTTGAAGGCGGCCAACAGCCGCTGCATCGTCGCCTGCCGAAGTTCGGTTTCGTTTCCCTGAAGGCCATGGATCGCGCAGAAGTGCGTCTGTCCGAGCTGGCTAAAGTCGAAGGCGACATCGTCACCGTGCAGTCCCTGAAAGATGCCAACGTGATTAACCAGAGCGTTCAGCGTGTGAAAATCATGCTGTCCGGTGAAGTTACTCGCGCTGTGACTATCAAGGGCATCGCAGCCACCAAAGGTGCGCGTGCGGCTATCGAAGCAGCTGGCGGCAAGTTCGAGGAATAAATGGCTAAGCAAGGTGCTCTCTCTGCGCTCGGCAAAGGCGGTATGTCTGAACTCTGGGCTCGTCTGCGTTTTCTGTTCATGGCGATTATCGTCTATCGGATAGGTGCGCACATCCCGGTTCCAGGTATCAACCCTGATCGACTCGCAGACCTGTTTCGACAGAATGAGGGGACCATTCTTAGCTTGTTCAACATGTTTTCCGGTGGTGCGCTGGAGCGTATGAGCATCTTTGCACTGGGGATCATGCCGTACATCTCGGCATCGATCATCATGCAGCTCATGACCGCTGTCAGCCCACAGCTGGAGCAGTTGAAGAAGGAAGGTGAAGCTGGCCGTCGCAAGATCAGCCAGTACACCCGCTACGGCACTGTCGTCCTCGCTCTAGTTCAGGCCATCGGCATGTCCGTTGGCCTGGCTGGGCAGGGCGTTGCGTTCACTGGTGACTTCGGCTTCCATTTCGTTGCGGTATCCACTTTCGTGGCTGGCGCGATGTTCATGATGTGGCTGGGTGAGCAGATTACTGAGCGTGGTGTTGGCAACGGTATCTCGATGTTGATCTTCGCGGGTATCGTCGCCGGTCTTCCGAGAGCGATCGGGCAGTCTTTCGAGTCTGCGCGTCAGGGCGATATCAACATTTTCGCCTTGGTTGCGATCGGTTTGCTGGCAGTAGCGATTATCGGTTTTGTGGTGTTCATTGAGCGTGGCCAGCGTCGTATTGCTGTTCACTACGCCAAGCGTCAGCAGGGCCGTAAGGTGTTTGCTGCGCAGACCAGCCACTTGCCGCTGAAAGTGAATATGGCCGGTGTTATTCCTGCTATTTTCGCGAGCAGCATTTTGCTGTTTCCGGCTTCGTTGGGTGCCTGGTTCGGTCAGTCTGAAGGTATGGGCTGGTTGCAGGACATCTCGCAGTCGATCGCTCCTGGTCAGCCGTTGAATATTCTGCTGTTTAGTGCAGGGATTATTTTCTTCTGCTTCTTCTATACGGCGTTGATGTTCAATCCGAAAGACGTAGCGGAAAACCTGAAGAAGTCCGGTGCCTTTATTCCGGGCATCCGTCCAGGTGAGCAATCGG
The DNA here is from genome assembly GCF_046230915.1 of Pseudomonas sp. KCJK8993. NCBI lineage: Bacteria > Pseudomonadati > Pseudomonadota > Gammaproteobacteria > Pseudomonadales > Pseudomonadaceae > Pseudomonas > Pseudomonas sp. KCJK8993. The sequence goes on along the minus strand of NZ_JBJJLO010000061.1, from coordinate 27,070 downwards.
CACGCTACATTGATGGCGTTCTGACCCGCTTGACTATGTTCGGTGCTCTATATATGACGGCCGTCTGCCTGTTGCCACAGTTCCTGGTGGTTGCTGCAAACGTTCCGTTCTACCTTGGCGGGACCTCGTTGCTGATCGTGGTCGTGGTTGTTATGGACTTCATGTCGCAAGTACAATCGCACCTCGTTTCCCACCAGTACGAATCCCTGATGAAGAAAGCCAACCTGAAGGGTTACGGCAGCGGCATGCTGCGCTAATCCATAAGGTTCGAGGAGTTGGTGATGAAAGTTCGTGCATCGGTGAAAAAGCTGTGCCGCAACTGCAAGATTATTCGCCGCGAAGGTGTTGTTCGAGTAATTTGCAGCGCGGAACCACGTCACAAGCAGCGCCAAGGCTGAGTGTGATTGTGCTTCAAGCCCGGCAGCTAGTGCGCTGCCGGGTTGATTATTTGTTATTACAGCGATATTATCTCGCGCCCTATTTCTTGGCTTCCGGGGCGTAGGTAGCTGTCAATTGGAGTCCCACTGAATGGCCCGTATTGCAGGCGTTAACATTCCAGATAACAAACATACTGTTATCTCGCTGACCTACATCTATGGTGTTGGTCGCACTACTGCACACAAAATCTGTGCAGTGACTGGGGTCAACCCAGCTGCGAAGATCAAGGATCTGAGCGACGAGCAAATTGAACAGCTGCGTGGCGAAGTGGCGAAGTTCACCACTGAAGGTGACCTGCGTCGCGAAAACAACATGAAAATCAAACGCTTGATGGACCTGGGCTGCTATCGCGGTCTGCGCCATCGTCGTGGTCTGCCAGTACGCGGTCAGCGTACCAAGACCAACGCGCGTACTCGCAAAGGTCCGCGTAAGCCGATCCGCAAGTAATCGCACCAGCGAATCGACAGGAATTTAGTCATGGCAAAACCTGCTGCTCGTCCTCGTAAGAAAATCAAAAAGACAGTGGTTGATGGCATCGCCCATATCCACGCGTCTTTCAACAACACCATCGTGACCATCACCGACCGTCAGGGTAACGCTCTTTCCTGGGCAACCTCCGGTGGTTCGGGTTTCCGCGGTTCTCGTAAGTCCACTCCGTTCGCTGCTCAAGTAGCTGCTGAGCGTGCTGGCCAAGCTGCGCTGGAATATGGCCTGAAGAACCTCGACGTTAACGTCAAGGGCCCGGGTCCAGGTCGTGAATCCGCAGTTCGTGCTCTGAACGGCTGTGGCTACAAGATCGCCAGCATCACCGACGTGACGCCAATCCCGCACAACGGGTGCCGTCCGCCGAAGAAGCGCCGCGTGTAATCCAGGAGATTGTAAAGAATGGCTCGTTACATTGGTCCAAAATGCAAACTGGCTCGTCGCGAAGGCACCGATCTCTTCCTGAAGAGCGGTGTGCGCGCTATCGAATCCAAGTGCAACATCGAAGCAGCTCCTGGCATCCACGGCCAGCGTCGTGGTCGTCAATCCGACTACGGTACCCAGCTGCGTGAAAAGCAAAAGGTTCGTCGTATCTACGGCGTTCTGGAGCGTCAATTCAGCGGTTACTACAAACAAGCCGCCGGCAAGAAGGGCGCAACTGGTGAGAACCTGTTGCAACTGCTGGAATGCCGTCTGGACAACGTTGTATACCGCATGGGCTTCGGTTCCACTCGTGCCGAATCCCGTCAGCTGGTATCGCACAAGTCGATCAGCGTAAACGGTCAGACCGTTAACGTTCCGTCCTACCAGGTTCGTGCTGGTGACGTGGTTGCTGTTCGCGAGAAAGCAAAAAACCAACTTCGCATTGTCCAAGCTCTCGATCTGTGTGCTCAACGTGGCCGCGTAGAATGGGTAGAAGTAGACACTGAGAAGAAGTCGGGCGTTTTCAAGAACGTTCCAGCTCGCAGTGATCTGTCCGCCGACATCAACGAAAGCCTGATTGTCGAGCTCTACTCCAAGTAAGGGCTAGAAAATAGGTGCATCCATGCAGATTTCGGTAAATGAGTTCCTGACACCCCGCCATATTGATGTGCAGGTTGTCAGTCCAACCCGCGCCAAGATCACTCTCGAGCCTCTCGAGCGTGGTTTCGGCCACACCCTGGGCAACGCGCTGCGCCGCATCCTGTTGTCCTCAATGCCCGGCTGTGCAGTAGTCGAGGCCGAGATTGACGGTGTGCTCCACGAGTACAGCGCCATCGAAGGTGTACAGGAAGACGTAATTGAAATCCTGTTGAACCTTAAAGGTCTGGCTATCAAGCTGCACGGCCGTGACGAAGTTACGCTGACCTTGTCGAAGAAGGGTTCGGGGGTGGTTACCGCTGCCGATATTCAGCTGGATCATGATGTCGAGATCGTTAATCCCGATCACGTAATCGCTAACCTGGCGTCTAACGGCGCTCTGAACATGAAGCTCGTAGTAGCTCGTGGTCGTGGTTATGAGCCGGCCGACTCGCGTCAAAGCGATGAAGACGAAAGCCGCAGCATTGGTCGCTTGCAGCTCGACTCTTCGTTCAGCCCGGTTCGCCGTATCGCCTACGTGGTGGAAAACGCCCGTGTCGAGCAGCGTACCAACCTGGACAAGCTGGTTATTGATCTGGAAACCAACGGTACTCTGGATCCTGAAGAGGCTATCCGCCGTGCTGCAACCATCCTGCAACAGCAGTTGGCTGCGTTCGTCGACCTCAAAGGTGACAGTGAGCCAGTGGTAGTCGAGCAGGAAGACGAGATCGATCCGATCCTGCTTCGCCCGGTTGACGATCTGGAACTGACTGTACGTTCGGCTAACTGCCTTAAGGCGGAAAACATTTACTACATCGGCGACCTGATTCAGCGTACCGAAGTAGAACTGTTGAAGACTCCGAACCTGGGCAAGAAGTCCTTGACCGAAATCAAGGATGTTCTGGCCTCCCGCGGTCTGTCCCTCGGCATGCGCCTCGATAACTGGCCGCCTGCAAGTCTTAAGAAGGACGACAAGGCGACTGCCTGATCGTCGTAATCACCGAACGTTGTGTTTGGTAAGGAATGAACCATGCGTCATCGTAAAAGTGGGCGTCACCTGAGCCGCACCAGCTCGCACCGCAAGGCCATGTTCCAGAACATGGCGGTGTCGCTGTTCGAGCACGAGCTGATCAAAACTACCCTGCCGAAAGCCAAGGAACTGCGCCGCGTTGCCGAGCCGCTGATCACTCTGGCTAAGACAGACAGCGTTGCTAACCGTCGCCTGGCTTTCGACCGTACTCGTTCGAAAGCTATCGTTGGTAAGCTCTTCAACGACCTGGGCAAGCGTTACGCTACCCGTGAGGGTGGCTACCTGCGCATCCTCAAGTGCGGTTTCCGCGCTGGCGACAACGCTCCTATGGCGTACGTTGAACTGGTTGATCGTGCTGTTGGCGGCGAAGCTGTATCCGCTGAATAAGACGTCAGTCTGAAACAAGGAACCGGGCCTAGTGCCCGGTTTTTTGTATGTCTATCCATTGTTGATTTCTATCGATTTGCGAAATCTAATGCATTGGATGTTGTGGTAATCATGATCAATACTCTTTTTCAGCCGATTAGCCGGCAGTTCCCAGACAGATAGAGGAATATTGAGCATGAGCCAGACCAAAGTTCTTACGACCGCAAGTGGTGCTCCGGTCGCTGACAATCAGAATTCCCGCTCTGCTGGCCCTCGTGGCCCGCTGCTTCTCGATGATTTCCACCTGATCGAAAAGCTTGCCCATTTCAACCGCGAAAATATTCCTGAGCGCCGTGTACATGCCAAGGGCTCGGGTGCCTATGGCACCTTCACGGTTTCCCGCGACATCACGCAGTACACCAGTGCCAAGCTGTTCGAGTCGGTGGGCAAGAAGACTCCGACCTTCCTGCGCTTTTCCACCGTAGGTGGTGAGCGTGGTTCGGCCGATACCGAGCGTGACCCGCGCGGTTTTGCTCTGAAGTTCTATACCGAGGAAGGTAACTGGGACATCGTTGGGAACAATACCCCGGTGTTCTTCATTCGAGATCCGCTGAAGTTTCCGGACTTCATCCACACCCAGAAGCGTCTTCCCCAGAGCAACCTGAAGAGCGCCCAGGCAATGTGGGACTTCTGGTCGCATTCGCCAGAGGCTCTGCACCAGGTCACCATCCTGTTCTCCGACCGGGGTATTCCGGATGGCTACCGTCATATGCATGGTTTTGGCAGCCACACCTATAGCCTGATCAACGCCAAGGGTGAACGGCACTGGGTGAAGTGGCACTACAAGACCAAGCAAGGAATCAAGAACCTGGCTCCGGCAGAGGCTGCTCGCTTGGCTGGCACCGATCCGGATTACGCCCAGCGCGACCTGTTCAATGCCATCGAGCGTGGCGACTTCCCGAAATGGAGCGTTTGCATCCAGATCATGACCGAGGCCCAGGCGGCAGCGCACTACGAGAATCCCTTCGATGTGACCAAGACCTGGTCGCAAAAAGAGTTCCCGCTGATCGAGGTTGGTGAACTGGAGTTGAACCGCAACCCGTTGAACTACTTCGCCGAGGTCGAGCAGGCGGCATTTGGTCCAAGCAACATGGTCCCCGGTGTCGGCCTGTCGCCAGATCGCATGCTGCAGGGCCGGGTGTTTGCCTACGCGGATGCACATCGCTACCGCGTTGGTACCAATCACCAGCAACTGCCGGTGAATGCGCCGCTGAGCCCGGTCAATAGCTACCAGCGCGATGGAGCGATGGCGTTTGGCACTAATGGTGGTGCAGCGCCGAACTATGAGCCGAACAGCTATAGCGACGCGCCGAAACAAGCGCCACGTTATGCAGAGCCAGCCCTGGCTTTGAGTGGCGCAGCCGATCGCTACGATCATCGCGAGGACACGGACTACTACAGCCACGCAGGTGCCCTGTTCCGCCTGATGGATGATGGGCAGAAGTCTCTGTTGATCAACAACATCGCTGGTGCCATGGCTGGGGTGACAGCCGATGTAGTACAGCGTCAGTTGCAACACTTCTTCAAGGCTGATCCAGCCTATGGAGAAGGTATCGCCAAAGTGTTGGGCGTATCGCTCAAGTAAGTCTAAATAAGAAGCAGAACCGCCCTCATTTGGGCGGTTTTTGCGTTATTTGTACTGCTTTTCTCAGATAATCTTCACTTTTCCTGCTGTTCTTGAGTGACCTACGAGTCAGCTTGGTTCAAACTATCCACTTTCAAGCAGGGAGATGTAGGGCGATGCAGGGTCATCCCGACGTAATCGATTACCTCAACACGTTGCTGACGGGAGAACTGGCAGCACGCGACCAATATTTCATTCATTCGCGGATGTACGAAGACTGGGGCTTCACCAAGCTCTATGAGCGCATCAACCATGAGATGGAGGAAGAGGCACAACACGCCGACGCCTTGATCCGACGGATCCTGATGCTCGAAGGCACGCCGCGCATGCGCCCCGATGATCTCGACACCGGCACCACCGTGCCGGATATGCTGGCCAGTGACCTGCGCCTGGAATACAAGGTGCGCGCGGCACTGTGCAAAGGCATCGAGTTGTGCGAGTTGCACAAGGACTACATCAGCCGCGACATCCTTCGGATCCAGCTGGCGGACACCGAGGAAGACCATACCTACTGGCTGGAGAAGCAACTGGGCCTGATCAAGTCCATCGGCCTGGAGAACTACCTGCAATCGCAGTTCTGATCGCAGGTGGCGTTGGCCTTCGGCCAATGCAAGAAATAAAGAAGCCCCTGGCGCCCTAAGGTGCCAGGGGCTTTTTCATGGGCCTCAAGCCCGGTCGCGGATCAGCAACGGCTTGAGATAGTGCCCGGTGTGGGATTGAGGCATCTCAGCCACCTGTTCCGGTGTACCCACCGCGATGATCTGGCCGCCTTTGGAGCCGCCTTCCGGACCCAGGTCCACCAGCCAGTCAGCGGTCTTGATCACATCCAGGTTGTGCTCGATCACCACTACGGTGTTGCCGTGGTCGCGCAGGCGGTGCAGGACATCCAGCAACTGCTGGATATCGGCGAAATGCAGGCCGGTGGTCGGTTCGTCGAGGATGTACAGGGTCTTGCCGGTATCGCGCTTGGACAGCTCGCGGGATAGCTTGACCCGCTGCGCCTCGCCTCCGGACAAGGTCGTCGCCGACTGCCCCAGCTTGATATAGGACAGCCCCACGTCCATCAGCGTCTGCAGCTTGCGCGCCAAGGCCGGTACCGGATCGAAGAACTCCCGGGCTTCCTCGATGGTCATTTCCAGGACCTCGTGGATGCTCTTGCCCTTGTACTTGATCTCCAGGGTCTCGCGGTTGTAGCGCTTGCTCTTGCACACATCGCAAGGCACGTAGATGTCCGGCAGGAAGTGCATTTCCACCTTGATCAGACCATCGCCCTGGCACGCCTCGCAGCGACCGCCCTTGACGTTGAAGGAGAAGCGTCCAGGGCCATAGCCGCGGGAGCGAGACTCCGGCACGCCAGCGAACAGCTCGCGGATCGGGGTGAACAACCCGGTGTAGGTGGCCGGGTTGGAACGGGGCGTGCGACCGATCGGGCTTTGGTCGATATCCACCACCTTGTCCAGATGCTGCAGTCCATTGATGCTGTCGTGCGGTGCGGCTTCCAGGGTGGTGGCGCCGTTCAGCGCGGTGGCGCTCAGCGGGAACAGGGTGTTGTTGATCAGCGTCGACTTGCCCGAGCCGGATACCCCGGTGACGCAGGTCAGCAGGCCGATTGGAATCTCCAGGTCGACATTGCGCAGATTGTTGCCACGGGCGCCCTTGAGGGTCAGGGACAGCTTCTTGTTGCGCGGCGTGCGCTTGGCCGGGACCACGATCTTCACCCGTCCCGACAGGTACTTGCCGGTCAGCGAGTCCGGGTGCTCCATGACCTGGGCGGCGGTGCCTTCGGCGACGATCTGGCCACCATGCACTCCGGCTCCCGGGCCGATGTCCACTACATAGTCGGCCAGACGGATGGCGTCTTCGTCGTGTTCGACCACGATCACCGTGTTGCCGATGTCCCGCAAGTGCTTGAGGGTGCCCAGCAGGCGATCGTTGTCCCGCTGGTGCAGGCCGATGGATGGCTCGTCGAGGATGTACATCACCCCCACCAGGCCCGCGCCGATCTGGCTGGCCAGGCGGATACGCTGGGCCTCGCCGCCGGACAGGGTGTCGGCACTGCGATCCAGGGTCAGGTAGTCGAGCCCGACATTGACTAGAAACTGCAGGCGTTCGCGGATTTCCTTGAGGATCTTGTCGGCGATCTCGCCACGGCGCCCGGTGAGCTTGATGGTGCCGAAATAATTGGTGGCATCGCCGATGGGCAGGCTGGTGACCGCCGGCAGGGTCTTCTCTCCGACCCAGACATGCCGCGCCTCGCGCCGCAGCCGCGTGCCCCGGCAGTCCGGGCAGGGCTGGGTGCTGAGGAACTTGGCCAGCTCCTCGCGCACGGTGGCCGATTCGGTTTCGCGGTAGCGGCGCTCCAGGTTCGGCACGATGCCTTCGAACGGGTGGGAGCGCTTGACGATGTCGCCGCGATCGTTCAGGTACTTGAAGTCGACGTTCTGCGTACCGCTGCCATTGAGGATGACCTTCTGCTGGTCGGCCGGCAGCTGGTTGAACGGCACCTCCAGGCTGAAACCATAGTGCGCGGCCAATGAGCCGAGCATCTGGAAGTAATAGACGTTGCGCCGGTCCCAGCCGCGGATCGCGCCTTCGGCCAGGGTCAGTTCGCCATTGACCAGGCGCTTGATGTCGAAGAACTGCTTGACCCCCAGGCCATCGCAGGTCGGGCAGGCGCCGGCCGGATTGTTGAAGGAGAACAGCTTGGGTTCCAGTTCGCTGATGGCATGGCCGCAGATCGGGCAGGCGAAGCGGGCGGAGAAGATCATTTCTTCCCCGGGCTCGTCGTCCATCGGCGCTACCAGCGCGATGCCGTCCGCCAGCTTCAACGCCGTCTCGAAGGACTCGGCCAGGCGCTGCTGCAGGTCGGCCCGCACCTTGAAGCGGTCGACCACGACATCGATCGAATGCTTCTTCTGTTTATCCAGCTTCGGCAACTCGTCCAGTTCGAACAGCTTGCCGTTGACCCGGGCACGGACGAAGCCCTGGGCCCGCAGTTCCTCGAATACCGACAGGTGTTCACCCTTGCGCTCGCGGATCACCGGCGCCAGCAACATCAGCTTGCTGCCCTCGGGCTGGGCCAGCACCAGATCGACCATCTGGCTGACGGTCTGGGCTTCCAGCGGGATATCGTGGTCCGGGCAGCGCGGAGTACCGACGCGGGCATAGAGCAGGCGCAGGTAGTCGTAGATCTCGGTGATGGTGCCGACCGTCGAGCGCGGGTTGTGGGAAGTGGATTTCTGTTCGATGGAAATCGCCGGGGACAGCCCTTCGATGGTGTCCACATCGGGCTTTTCCATCATCGACAGGAACTGCCGGGCGTAGGCCGACAGCGACTCGACATAGCGGCGCTGGCCCTCGGCGTACAAGGTGTCGAAAGCCAGGGATGACTTGCCGGACCCAGACAGACCGGTGATGACGATCAACTTGTCCCGGGGCAGGGTCAGGTCGATGTTCTTCAGGTTGTGGGTGCGGGCCCCACGAATCAGAATCTTGTCCAAAAGAGGCCTCGATCGGCGGGCGTAAAGGCAGGAGTATAAAACTAAATACTGGATGGATGCACACTATCGGCGGCGGTTTTTCCATCGTCGGGAAGGGCTGCGCGGCAAAGCGTCGCCATATATCCCCTCAATCGATCGGACTGGTAGAATCGCCGCCGGTTCATACGAGGTTATTCCATGCACGATCCCCACAGCGAACGCATGAGTGGTGGCGAGACCCGCGCGGCAAGCGGCCTGGCCCTGGTGTTCGCCTTCCGTATGCTTGGCATGTTCATGGTGCTGCCGGTCCTGGCGACCTATGGAATGGATCTGGCGGGTGCCACCCCGGCCCTGATCGGCCTGGCGATCGGCGCGTACGGCCTGACCCAGGCGTTGTTCCAGATTCCCTTCGGCATCATTTCCGACCGCATCGGGCGGCGCCCGGTGATCTACCTCGGACTGATCGTGTTCGCCCTGGGTAGCCTGCTGGCAGCCAACGCGGATTCGATCTGGGGCGTGATCGCCGGACGTATCCTGCAAGGCGCGGGAGCGATTTCCGCGGCGGTGATGGCGCTGTTGTCGGACCTGACCCGCGAGCAACACCGGACCAAGGCCATGGCCATGATCGGCATGACCATCGGCCTGTCCTTCGCCGTGGCGATGGTAGTCGGCCCGCTGCTGACCCGTAGCTTCGGTCTTTCGGGACTGTTCCTGGCCACCGGGGCCATGGCCCTGGTTGGCATTTTCATCATCGCCTTCATCGTGCCGCGTTCTACCGGGCCGCTGCAGCACCGCGAGTCCGGTGTGGCGCGCCAGGCCCTGGTGCCCACGCTCAAGCACCCCGACCTGCTGCGCCTGGACCTGGGTATCTTCGTGCTCCACGCGATGCTGATGTCGAGCTTCGTCGCCTTGCCCCTGGCTCTGGTGGAAAAAGCCGGTCTGCCCAAGGAGCAGCATTGGTGGGTGTACCTGACCGCGCTGCTGATTTCGTTCTTCGCCATGATCCCGTTCATCATCTATGGCGAGAAGAAACGCAAAATGAAACGAGTTCTGCTGGGCGCGGTCAGTACGCTGCTGCTCACCGAGCTATTCTTCTGGGCGTTCGGCAGCGGCTTGCAAGCGCTGGTGATCGGCACCGTGGTGTTCTTCACCGCTTTCAACCTGCTGGAGGCTTCCCTGCCATCGCTGATCAGCAAGGTCTCGCCGGCGGGCGGCAAGGGGACGGCGATGGGGGTGTACTCCACCAGCCAGTTCCTCGGTTCGGCATTGGGCGGCATCCTCGGCGGCTGGTTGTTCCAGCATGGCGGTTTGTCGGTTGTGTTCCTCGGATGCGCAGGTCTGGCTGCACTCTGGCTGGCCTTTGCTGTTACCATGCGCGAGCCCCCGTATGTGACGAGCCTGCGCTTGCCGTTATCGCCCGAAGCGATCCGCGAAGCCGGCCTGGTCGAGCGCCTGAAGGCTGTCGTAGGGGTAACAGATGCCGTGGTGGTGGCCGAGGAGGCTGCCATTTACATCAAATTGGATACCGAATTATTGGATCGCGCGACCCTCGAGCAGCTGGTCAATCCAGCGCCGTCGTCGCGCGAAGCCTAGGAGAACGTTATGGCCCGTGGGGTTAACAAAGTCATATTGGTCGGCACTTGCGGCCAGGATCCCGAAGTTCGCTACCTGCCTAACGGTAACGCCGTGACCAACCTGAGCCTGGCCACCAGCGAACAGTGGACCGACAAGCAGACCGGCCAGAAGGTCGAGCGTACCGAGTGGCACCGCGTATCGATGTTCGGCAAGGTCGCGGAGATCGCCGGCGAATACCTGCGCAAGGGTTCGCAGGTGTACATCGAAGGCAAGCTGCAGACCCGCGAGTGGGAAAAAGACGGCATCAAGCGCTACACCACCGAGATCATCGTCGACATGCAGGGCACCATGCAGTTGCTGGGCGGCCGTCCTCAACAGGGCGACCAACAGGGCGGCGGCAACAACTACCAGCAGTCCGCACCTCGCCAGCAGGCGCCACGTCCGCAACAGGCTCCGCAGCGCCCAGCGCCACAACAGCCTGCCCCTCAGCCGGCACCGGATTTCGACAGCTTCGATGACGATATTCCGTTCTAAGCTGCTCCCCGGAACTTCTCCCTGAAGTCTCCTGCGAAACCCCCGCCTAGCGGGGGTTTTGATTTCTGGCCTCTACCCCGAGGCTTTCGCGGATTGATGCTGGCGCACCGCTCGAGTATCGCTGCTACGCCGTGAGCCACAGCTCCTGAAAGCCGCCGCTGCGCACAGCCAGTTCACCCATGTTGGCCGACTGGTATTGCCCCGACCGACCGGGCTCCTACAGCTCCACCCGCCGCAGCCACCCATCCAGTGCCACTACCTGCTGGTCCGGCGCGGGAATCGCCCGGCCACTCAGGCCCATGCCTTCGCTGACCAGCACCGCGCCCTCGACACAACACAGGTTGGAGGGCGTATCCAGGCCGCTGGCCAGCACCTGTACGCTGCGCTGTTGCAGGTCGCAGCGCAGCAGGCGCCCGCTGAAACGGGCGAAGCCGCCGTGCAGCACTTCGCCGGACCAGTCGGGCGGCAGGGGCTGCAACAGCCGGTCGCACAGTTCCAGCACCAGGATCCGTCCCTGCGGATCCAGCGCCAGCCCGGTGGGCAGTTGCAGTCCACGAATCAGCACTTCGATCCTGCCGCTGGCAGGCCAGACCCGAATCACCTGGCCGGCCTTGTTGGCGAAGTCGATGCCTTTGCGCGCCGGATCGCTATGCAATTCTCCGGAGAACAGGCTGACCAGCACGGCATCGGTCTGGGGTTCGTGGACCAGGGTGACCGGCACGGCTTCCTGGCCCTGGTCCAGGTCGGGCAATTGCGCCAGGACCTGTTCGCCGTCACCGACGAACTCCACCAGCTGGTTGGTATCGGGCTTGACCGCCAGCCAGCTTTGGCGCGAGGGGTGATAGCACAGTGAGTTGAGGTTACCGCGGCTGTGAAACAGCGGCTCGGGCGGGCTGTATTGCAGGTCCAGCAGCTTGGATCCGGCCACGTAGTCGGTCTGGCTGGCCAGGCAACGCCCGGCTCCCAGGGCGATGTCCGACAGGCCCATGATTTCATCGCGCAACATGCGCGACTGCATGTTCATCGAGCGAAAACCCTGGGCCAGGACCTCGGGTGGCAAGTATTCACCGGGAGCTTGCGGGTCCGGACGCAGGCGGCTGATGCGCCCACTGAAGGGCTGGTCCGCCAGCCCGGAGCCGGCTTCGGCCAGCAGTAGGCTGCCGTCGGCTTGCAGGCAGAGGCCGCGGGGGTTCACCAACCCTTCGACGACCACCTTGCTGGGGCGCAGGTTTTCCTGGGCTTGGCCGGGGATGAGCAATGCAATTGGCATACGGGTTCTCCCTCACAATTAGCGCGACCCATCACTGCAGCGGCTGCCAGGGTTCATTGGTGAACCAGCACTTGAGCAGGGCTCTCTGGCTGGCGGACATCGAGCGCACCACCGGCATGTACAAGGTGGTGCCGAGGTATTCCTGGGAGGTGCGTGCCAGGATCATCTGGCGTGATCCCCAGACGGCGTCCTGCTGATCGAGTGCGATGTAGCGGGACATGGCGGGGAAGGCCAGGTAGTGAAAACGCAGCACGTGCTTGTACACCTGGTCCCAGGTGACAGTACTACCCGGCGCAATACCGAAATCGGTGATGGCATATTTGCGCAGGTTGATGAAAAAACCGTTGTCGTCGCTGTTTTCGACCGCGCAGTTCAAGGTGACAAAACCGGCCTGCGCCGCGGAACCGGGCTTGAGGCTGACCTTGAAACTCACGCTGGATTGGCCTGCCTTGACCGTTTGCCGGGGGGCGAAGTCCAGGAAGTCCCAGAACTCGGGGCTTATGTAGGGGGCTTTCGGATCGTCGTTGCAGGGGCCGGGAGTGATGATGATCACCGTGTCCTTGGTCACCGGTTGGCCCAGTTGACTCAAGCTCAAGGTGATATCGAGGCCCTCGGGGTAATCCTCCAGATACAGATTGCGTTGATTGGAACTCAGGCGATAAGTCTGTTCGATGGCGTCGATGTTGATCGGTCTGGGCTTGGGCTTGGAGGGGTAGTAACGCGTCAGCGGTGCCTTGATGGCAATTGGCTCCTGGCTGGCCAACTGGCGTTGTGCGGGCGTCAGCGGCAGGTCAAGGATGCCGCCATATACGTAGTAGTCCGCTAGCGGAGTCTTGAGCGGATCCAGGGTAGTCAGTGTCGTCGAGCCAAGGTTGATCGAGACATTGCCGAAGTTCGCATTGGGGCCGATGGGCGAGGTGTTGTCGGTTCGAACGCTGCGAAACGCCTGCTTGGGAATGATATTGAGCATGTCGAGGCTCAGCAGGTTGTTGTCGAGCACGCTCGCGTAGCCGGCGCTGCCTGTGGACGGATTGATGAGCTGGCGCCCGGCGGTGACGATCAGTGGTTCCCCGGCAAAGGCGGGAGCCAGGGTGCCGACCACGCGGCCGATGCTTGGGTTGGAGGTGTACTGGTGGGCGGCGTAGTCGGCGTCCAGTTGCGCCGTGGTCATTTTCGGGCACATCTCGAACATGACGAAGCGCACGACGATGCCGGTCGCGCCGGGAGCCTCGACGATGGAGCGCAGGAGCGGGTTGTCCTTGTTGTAGCTGACGATCTGGTCGCGAGAGAAAGTGACCTGAAAACTGCCGCTGATACGGTTGGAGCCCGGCGCATCCTGCTCTGGGTCGAGAATCCGGATGGCCACGTCATAACTGCTGCATACCGTATTGCCCTTGACCAGCAACTGCGGGGGCGTGCTGTTGCCGATCTGCAGGCCGCCGAGGAAAATCTGCGAGCTGATGGTGCCGGTCGGGTCCAGGTCGACCATCATCGGCCCGGTCACCGGTGCCGCGCCGGTGACCGGGTCCACCGACCCCAGCAGGTAGAACGGTTCGCCGACAAGATCCCCCTGGGTGCTGATGTTGCCGGGCGTGCCCTGGGAACTGATGGCGACGCTGTCCAGGGTGACGACATGCTGCCCGTAGTGGTTCCAGCCACCGGCGGTGTAGTAGGTGCCTGTCGGCGCATTGAGCATTTCGGTCAGTTGGTCGTCGCTATAGACCTCGGCCTCGGGGTACAGGGTCGAGGTGGTCAGGTCGAAAAGTGACAGTGTTGCTTTGCTGTCGGGATTGGTGGGATCGCTGGGAATGGTGGGCGAGTTGTTGGGCAGGCTGACGTTGGCCTCGATCCCGCCCCAGAAGTTCAGCCGCGGTCCATTGAGAATACTCATGATTCACTCCTTGCCCTTGGTGGCTGGGCTGCTGGGGGATTGGGCGAACTTGAACAGGTAGGAAAAATCGGCCTTTTGCAGGCTGTTGATCGGCGTTGCCATGGAGTGGCAGTTGGTGCAGCTGCTGTTGGGCTGGATGTAGCTCTCCATGGTCACGTTGGCCGACAGTTCAGGGGTCGTCTGGCCCATGGGCGCGCCAGGGTTGGGCGTAGTACTCCATTGGGTGGTGATCAACTGGTAGTACTTGAATACCGAGGCCTGAACCTGCGGCAGCGCCTGGTACTCGCTGTTGAGCTTGGTCGTGGCGTCGGTCAATGGGGTAAAACGGTCCAGTGGGTTGGGGGTGGTGAAACTCATCCCCGGCTTCGGCGTGCAGGTCATGTGGCCATTGTTCAGGGTCCAGTTGCAGGGGCTCTGATTGACCTTGTCGGCAGGCGCCTTGGCATCGAAGTAGGAGTACGCGATTCCTGGCTGCGGTTGATTGACCCACTGGTCCCCTTGCTTGACCTTGGGCGGCACATTGTCGACCTGCTCGAAGGTCGACCAGATCCACTGTGGAAACCCCTCGACCTTGTTGACGATGTGCAGCCCCACCAGGCCTAGCGTCGCTTGAGCCGTACCGTTGGCCACGCCTTGTGCATCGAACGTGGTGATCTGGGCCTGCATGTGCAGGTAGCGGCTGGGATCATCCTTTGAGGTGAGTATTCGCCAGCTGGATTTGATCTCGTTGGTCGCATTGGGAAAGTTGATGTTGCTGGCCTTTGCAACGACATCGGCGTTGTAGAACTGGTTGTTGACGATGTAGTCGTAGGAAACCTGATTGGCGGCAATCTGGTAATAGGTCGGATTGCCGTTCTGGTCGATCAGCCAGCCGCCCACGGCCTGGTTGTCGTTGGCCGTTGCGGTGTTCTTGCGCCCTGCGATATTGATCAGCTTGAGGACCTTGGCCATAGGTGGCGAATTCCATGGACCGGGGTCCTGCCCTTGAGGCAGGAAGACCTCATTCACGCCCTTGTAGCTCTGCCACACAGTATCGCCAGGACTGCCCAGGGTTTTGCTGCAATCGGCGACGCCGCGCTGCCCGGCCAGGGCCGGCCAGTTCAAGGTGATGAACAGCTGCCAGCTGTATTGATCGAAAGCCTGCTGCGACGCCCCGGCCGGGGGGACCACCGGCAGCGGCGGGCACTGGCCGACGGTCTGCGAGGTCACCGCCGTGGGCTGCAGGGCACTGGCCGGCAGGCTGGCGGCGGTCAACAGCAGCAGGGCGGTGAAACGGCTCCAATGATTCATGAGGCGGCTCCTGTCACTGCGAAATGGGCGCGAGTTGGTTCCACTGCGGCCGCGCACCGTTCTTCAGCGATGGCGGTGGGGTGAAGAGCTGGCAGTCCGGTGGGTTGGCCGGGCACATTTGCGCCACCTGGTCCCAGGTCTTGGCCGGGTCCGGTTTGGCGTTGCTCCAGTTGCGGTAGTTCTGGCTGACAATCGGGGCGTTGGCCACGCTGGCATCGCCGGAGAAGTAGAACGACTGCGGATGCTGGTAGGCCGGCTGGCCCGGGCCGTCGCTGGTGGCCTGCTTGTTGAAGGCATAGCCGAACAGGATCGGTGGCTGGCCCTGGGGTTTGAGCTCCAGGGCATAGGCCAGCACGCTGCCGCCCAGGTTCTGGCTGCGGCTGGCGCTGTAGGGCAGGTGCTTGACGAAGTCCTGGCGCGGCGGGTGGTTCATTGGCGAGAACATGCAGCAGGCCGGCATGTCCTTGGGCCGGTCCTCGGGGTAGGTGAGGAAGTAGGCCTTGTTGCCCAGAGAAACGAAGGAGCAGGTGTAGTTGTTGTCCTTGATCGGGAAGATCGGCAGGCAGTACTTCTCGTAGTGCTCCATCATCGCCCCGGTGCCGTCGCCGTCGGCCGGGACATAGGTGTTGTCGTAATAGCTGGTGCCCTGGGACATCGTGTAGTCGTTCGGTTGCAGGGTGCTGGGCGGGCTGCTGTAGGGCGGCGGGTTCTTCTCGTAGTTGTTGGTGACCCGGTACATGGTCCAGTCGCTGATCCAGGTCGCGGGGAACTGCGGGTCGGTCGGCTCACCGGCCTTGCGCTTGGCGATGCAGTTGTTGTTGAGGGCGGTGCAGCCCTTGGTGTTGTGCACGCCCATGTTGAAATACACGTTATCGCCGTTCTGGTCGGCCAGTACCGCCTGGCTGGCGCAGAGCAAGGTGGCGGCTGCCAGCAGGTGCCTGAAGATACGGATTCGCATCGCAACGCTCCTTGGGATGGACCGGGCGCGCATGGCGCGCTCGGCATCCGTTCAGTGATGGTCGTAGTTGGGGATCACGGGCACTCGGTGAGATTGAGCTCCTGGGGCGGGTATCCCTGTTTCACCAACTGGTTGGCCCAGGTCTCCAGCACCCTGCGCCGGCTTTGCGGCAGATCCCGGGTGATGGGCATCGCCAGGGTGCTTTCCTCCTGGTACTTCTGGCTGATCAGGCGGGTGAACTGATCGATCGCTCCTTCGATGCGCTGCAGCGAGTCCAGCGGCATGAACTTGTTCATGATCGGGTACAGGTAGTAGAAGGGCCGGAGGATCCTGGGAAAGATGAACTGGTTCCAGATCCGCACGTTGGAGTCGGTGTACTTGTACACCTGGTTCCAGGTCTCGACGAACTCCTCGAGCAGGTTTGGTTCCTCCGGCAGCACCCGGATCGGTGCCAGGAAGTCGGTGTAGGCGTCGTTGACGTTGAAGCTGAACGACACCGGTTCATCCGCCAAGAAGAAGCGCAGGGTCGGGAAGCCAGGCGCTATGCCTTTCACCGAGATTTGCGCCACCCCTTGGTCGTCGGTCTCGATCAGCGCCACGCTGTAGTTCACGTTGATGTTCGAACCATCCAAAGGGGTCTGCTGGGGCTGGCCGCCGACGAGTTGCAGGCAGGCCTTCAAGGACACGGCCGAGGGCTTGCCGAGGAACGCCTTGTAGGTGATCGGCACGGACGCTTGCTTCTCGGCCTTCGACAGGGCCTGGAGCCTGCGACCACTGCCCACGGCCAGGAAGTTGGCAGTAACCTGGCTGTTGACGAACCGCGGCAGGTTCTCGGTGTTTTGACTGCGATCCTCCGGATAGTCATTGATCAGGGTGAAATCGACTTCATCGTTGGTGAACCCCAGGTAGTAGTTACTGGTGGTTGCGCTGAAGGCGTTGTTGTATTCGGCGACTCGCAGCCGGGTGCCCTTGGGCGCAGGCTTGCCGTTGCATTGCACCATGATCTTCAGGGTCAGCGGCTGGGGATCGCCGACATTGATGAAGCTGCCGCTTTCGATGACCTCGGCGGTCCAGGTCTGTTGCGCGGCGGCGACCAGTGTCGGGGAACTGCCCTGCAAGTGCAGCTCTAGCCGGCCTTCCTGCTTCAGCTGCTCCTGGGCCTGCGGGCTCAGCGGCAGGTCGAGCAGACCGGCCCGCTTGTCGTACTCGCTCTGGCGGTAATGCTCGAAACCGAAGCTGGCCAGGGTGATGGGCGTCGGGCTGTCCGTGGTGCGATAGACCACGTCGTAGCTGCCGACGTAGAACTTGCCGGGAACCGGGACCCCCTTGTTCGCCTCAACGATCGCTGGAGGCACCAGTGGATCGTCACCGACCGGAAAGAACGGAAAGGTATTGCCCAGGTCCAGGGACAGTACATCGCCATTGGCCTGGGCGCTGATGACACCGAGGGTGACCGTCTGATCCCGGGTCGGCGGGTAGATGATCGAGTCGCCCGGAACCGCCTTGAAGAACGGTACCGGCTCCTTGGGAGCCAGGCGCAGCCCGGCCGGCGCCGTGGGGTATTCCTTGTCGGCGAACCACAGGCCCAGCGTACCGACGGTACGGCTGTAGGCCGGGTTGTAGAAGATATCGGCCACGTTGTTCAGGCCCTTCTGGTACATGTCATGCATCGCCTGCAGGGCCGCTTCACTCTTGGAGTGGCTGTTCACCGGCGGGAAGTCGTTGAAGATGCCGTTCAGGTCGTAGAAGGTCAGGAAGGTGGTGAATCTGAACATCAGGCCCTGGGCGCCTTGTTTATTCATCTGCTCGAACAAGGTCTGCAACAGCACGGAATGACCGACGTTCCATTGCAGGGTCTCTTTCGGGAAGCAGGTCTGCCAGGTGGTGGTCACGTAGTTCAGGCCACCGAAAGCCCCCCAGTTGAAGTTAAGGAAGCGGTCGAGCATGCGGTACTGGCGCGGCATGACCAGCCCGCACTGATCATCGCCGATGGTCATGTTGTCGAAATACAGCGCGGTAAAGGTGTTCTGCCAGGGGCTGATATCGACGAAGCGCGCGGGGGTCGGTTCGGTACCGCCGAAGGGGGCGCCATAGAACTGGTAGCCCTTGTTGATCAGCGCGTCGTTGGAAATGTAGTTGCTGGCCTGGAGTTCACCGCCAACGACGGTCGAGCGGATGTTCTTGTAGTCGACCGTGCCGCAGGAGTTATCGCCGAACAGGTCCCATTCGGCGGGAATCATCGGGTAGCCGTTTGGACTGCCGTTACCGGGCACCTGCAAGACATAGTCCGGCACATCCTCGTACTTCAGGCCCGTGATCATCCAGGGCAGCAGCTGGCTGCTGGCGTTGGCATCGTTGATGCCGAATGTGTTGAGGAACTTCCAGTTCATGCACATGTTCACCGCGTCGTACAGCGGGAACACGTCGTTGTTGTTGGCCGTTGGCGGGTTCCAGTACATGTGGCCGTTGAAGTAGATCCGTGGAAAGTTCAAGACGCTCATGAGCTGCTCCTTAGCGTTGCCATTGGGCGCGTTTCAGCGACCAGACATAATCCAGTTTGTGGTAGCCAACGAAGTCGGAAGGCGGCAGTACGGTGGTGGGATAGACGATGCCGTCGTTCTGCGGGATGGCGAAGTCGAAGAAGGTGTTCTTCTTGATGGCGGCGGTGTTATGGCAGGCCAGGCACGAGGAACTGCTCTGGAACGCCGACTCCAACTGCGAGTTGGCCAGCAGCTTGGGCTCTGGATTATCGGGGTTGTACTGCACGCCGATGAGCTCGTAGTTGGCCAGCGTCGGGTTTTGCTGCTGGAACTGCGGATTCACCTTCTGGGCGGCCTCGGTCGGACCGGTGGTGTTGGTCATTGGCTGCGGTTTGGGCTGGTTGGTTACGGTGTAGTCGGGGTTGTGGCTGTTCTCGAAGGTGGTCCAGACCCAACCCTCGGTCAGCTTGTTGATCACATGCATGCCGCTGAGCCCGGCAAAACCTGTGTGGTAGTTACCTCCCTTGTCGATGTAATAGCCCTGGGCGATGTAGTAGCCCTGGGTGGCGAGTTGCTGCTTGAAGGTGACATCGCCACCGATCCACAGCCAGGAGGTCTTCAGTTCCCAGGCGGTGTAGGGAAACTCCAGGTCGCTGGTCAGGGCCGCAAGGCCGTTACGGTTGTAGACCTTCTGGTCGACGATGTAGTTGTAGGTCTGCTCGCCCATCAACAGGTGGAAGCGCACGGGCTGGCCAGCCTGCGCCGGTGGCGCCTTGTTGCCCATGTAGAGCGCCAGGCCATCGACCTGCTGGATACCGTTGTTGGTGCTGCCGTCACGGTCGTCGCCCAGGTTGAGGAACAGCCCGTTGGGGTCCATTCCGGGGATGCCACCGGCTGCCTGGGTCACCTGGAGCGGAACGTTGGCCGGCATGTCGTAGGGCAGGGGCGGCCCACCGTTGCTGAGGTACACCTCGTTGGAGGGCTTGAAGGATTCCCAGAGCAGTTGCGAGCTCTTGGATGGATCGGGCTTGTTCAGGCACACGAACCAGTTCCAGGCCATAGTGTCCGGGTCTTGCTGGAAGGTCTGGAAGGTGCCCTCCCGGTCACCCGCGAAATTGAGGAAGTCTTTGCACTCGAAAGGGCTGGCTGCCTGGGCTTGCGCAAGGCAACCCAGCATACCGAGCACTATAGGGATGGTTCGCCGCATGGAATCTCCTTGGCCTGAGCCGTATCGTCATAGGGGCGCCCTAGGAAATGCGCTAGGAGCAGGTGCTTTACCGCAGTGGCCGGCAACTGCTCCGGCAGTGGTAAATCGCAATCGGTGATCAACAGGGGGCCGACCTGCTCGTTGCTCGGCAAGCGTCCATGGCTGCCGCGAATCAGCCCGGTGTCCAGGGGGATCAAGTCCATGTAGTAGCGAAAGCCGAGCTTCTTCTGCAGCAGGCGGCGCGCCACTCGCAGCTTGGGGAAGCGGATCGCCGGATCGACGAACAGCTCCAGTGGGTCGTAGCCCGGCTTGCGGTGGATATCCACGGTGCGGGCGAAGTCCGGGGCCAGGCGGTCGTCCAGCCAGTAGTAGTAATCGAACCAGAAGCCCGGCGCGGCCACCGCCACCAGCTCGCCGCTGCGCGGATGGTCGAGCTGCCAGGCCCGTTGCTCGTGCTTGTCCAGCACCTGCTCGATGCCGGGCTGGCGTTGCAGCAGCGTCTTGACCCGGGCGACGTCTTGCGCACGGTGCACATACACGTGGGCAATCTGGTGGTCGGCCACCGCAAAAGCAGCGCTGGCACCGGCGTCCAGCAGTTCCCAGGCCACCGAGTGGCGCACGTGCAACAGGCCCTGTTCGCGCAGGATGCGGTTGATGGAGATCGACTGCTGCACCGCCTCGATGCCGTATTCGGAAACCAGCATCACCGCCGCATCCTGTGCCCGGGCGAAGTCCAGCAAACGCCCGACCTCATGATCGATGGCCCGCACCTCATCGGCGATGGACGGGTGCTCGGGGCCTACCCGTTGCAGGCTGTAGTCCAGGTGCGGCAGGTAGATCAATTGCAGGTCGGGACGGGTGATCTGGAACTCGGCCATGGCGCAATCGACGATCCAGCGGCTGGAGGCGATCCCGGCGGCCGGCCCCCAGAAACCCGGGAACGGAAACTCGCCGATCTGCCGCTCGATGCGCTGGTGCAGGTCCGGAGGCGAGGAGTACAGGCCGAACAACTTGCGCCCGTCGGCCGGGTAGTGGGGGCGCGGGGTGATCGCGGCGTCCACCTCGGCGTACATGTTGAACCACCAGAACAACTGGCTGCAGCGCAGGCCGGGGATTTCCCGTTGCAGGGCCTGCCAGACCTTCTCACCCTGGACCAGGGCATTGGGTTGCAGCCAGAAGCGCACTTCGGCCTGGTCGCGAAAGTACCAGCCGTTGCCGACGATGCCGTGCCCCGAAGGGGGCAGGCCGGTGAGGAACGAGGCTTGCACCGTCGAGGTCACCGCCGGGAAAACCGGGCGCAGGCTGGTCATCCGCGCCCGTTGCAACAAGGCGTTGATCCGTGGCGTGGCCGCTCCCAGCAGGCTGGGGGTCAGGCCCACCACGTTGATCAACAGCAGCGGCTGGCGGGCGCGCTCAGTAGGCATGGGCGGACCTCTCCAGGGGGCTGGATTGGGCACGCAGCAGCTGGCGCTGGCGCAGTTGTCCCTCGACCCATTGCAATTCCGCGGCAATACCCCGCAGCAGCGCCTGCTGGCCATCCGGACGCAGGATGTCGGGCAGCACGTTCCAGCTGTAGGTCTCGACCTCCAGCACCGGTTGGAAATGCGGATGCTCGGCGAGGAAGTCGAAGGTGCGCAGCAGGGCTTGCTGGCTGCCGTGGAGCTCGGCCAGCAGGAACTGCTCGCTGAACAGCGGCACATGGAAATGGATCCGCAGCTCCGGGCATTGTCCCAGCGCCGGTGCCGTTGCCTTTAGCGCAGCGGGCAGGTCGGCCCAGGCCAGCAGCTGTCCGCTGGCATCCCGGGCCTTGACCTGATGCAGGTAGGTGGCTTCGACGAAATTGCCCAGGGCCTGCAGGACCTGCTCGCGGCGCCGGCGATCGGCGAATGGCAGCTGGCAGACCAGGGCGTTGGACAACTGGATCTTGCCCACCGGCACCCGGGCCGCCAGCAGGCGTTCAAGGGACCGGTAGCAGTCTTCGAACATCACCGCCTGGTGGCAGACATCGAAGCACAAGGCCAGGTAGCGGTGATGGGGATCGACGCTGCGCCAGTGCTTGAAGAAGGCGATGGCCTGCTCGGTATTCTCCAGCACGCAGTCCGGCTCCATCTCCAGGCACACCAGGATCCGCTTGCCGCTCTGGCGATGCAGGCTGGCCAGTTCGGCGGTCAGTTGCCGCAGTTGCTCCTCGGCCTGCTGTTGCTGGGCCGGGTCCCAGCTGGCGGCATAGCCCAGGGGCACGCTGGAGATCACCCCCTGGTGACAGTCCAGGGGCAGCGCGGCAGCCAGCAAATGGGCCAGTTGCAGGCTGTATTCCAGGCGCGGCGGCTCGGCCCAGGTTGGCCGGTAGACCTCGGCCTTCACCACGCCCCCATGGAACTGGCCATAGGGGAAGCCATTGAGCGAGGTCAGGCGCAGCCCGCACTCGTGCAGCAAGTCGAGGAAGGCCTCGCGGGCCTCTGGCTGCTGCAACTCGGCGGCGGCCCGGGCGCTGATCCACAGGCCGCTGTCCTGGACCGCCAACCCTCGTTGCCGGCGCACGCCCTGGAACTGTTCCTGGATCGACGCCCGCAGGGCCGCCAGGTCCGGCGCCGGGTGCACGTTGCCGCAATAGCCCAGTTGCGCAGCGCTCCAGCCGCTCCGGCTGCTCATTTGACCACCGGCTCCTGGCCCCGCAGGGCAGAGTTGTCTTGCCACTGGCGACGCTGGTCGATGGGTAGCGCAGTGCTGACCAACTGCTTGTCCAGTTGCCCGCTCTGGGCGAAGAAATCCACCGGGTTGTGGAACAGCACCTGCTCCACCTGGGCTTCGCTGAAGCCGGCGGCGAGCATCGCCTGTCCGGTCTTGGGCACCTTGAGCGGGTCGCTGATGCCCCAGTCGGCGGCGCTGTTGACCACCATCTTCTCGGTGCCGTACTGCTGCAGCAGGGCCACCATGCGCTGCTCGGACATCTTGGTGTTGGGGTAGATGGAGTGCCCGCGCCAGCAGTCGCTGTCCAGCACCAGGGGCAGGGTCAGCTCATTGAGGTGGTCGATGATCACCAGGTGTTCGGCGATCCCCACCTCGCGGATCACCGCCAGGGTGCGCTTGGTGCCGCCGATCTTGTCCCGGTGCGGGGTGTGCACCAGCACCGGCAGGTTGAATTGCCTGGCCAGTTCGAGCTGGGCGGCGAGAAAGCGATCCTCTTCGGGGGTGATGTCGTCGTAGCCGATCTCGCCGACGGCCACCACGCCGTCCTTGACCAGGTAGCGCGGCAGGATCTCCAGCACCTCGTTGGCCACCGACAGGTCGTTGGCCTCCTTGGGATTCAGGCCGATGGTGCAGAAATGGTGGATGCCGAACATGCTGGCGCGAAAACGCTCCCAGCCCAGCAGGGTGTCGAAGTAGTCGATGAAACTGCCGACGCTGGTGCGCGCCTGGCCTTGCCAGAAGGCCGGCTCGATGACGGCGGTGATGCCGGCGGCGGCCATGTTCTGGTAGTCGTCGGTGGTGCGGCTGACCATATGGATATGCGGATCGAAATACTTGGCCATGGTGAATCCTTGAGGTAGGGGTGGAGAGAGCTCGATAGGTACGGGCGCTTCAGGTGCCAGGCGGGAAATGCCCCAGCCAGTGCGCCGGCAGGCGTTGCTGCTGGCAGAAACCGCGCAAGCGCTGGAGTTGGGCCGGGCTCAAGAGCTCGAAGGCGATGGCCTGGGGCAGGCTGTCATTGACGCTGCGGCCCGCGGCCAGCTGTTCTTCCATGTGCTCCAGGGCCAGCTGGTTGAGGTCGACGCTGCGCCGCTGTTCCAGGCCGGCGATGCGCCCGCAGTCCAGGCCCATGCCCAGGGCCTTGAGCAGCAGCTGGTGGAAGGCCCGGCCCTGGTAGTGGCGGGCGACGAAGGGGTTGTCCAGGGCGATGGCGGCGAACACCTCGCGGTTGTTGGTGCGCCCCGCCTGCAGTGCCAGCTCCAGGCTGCGGCCCTGGCTGTCGAGGTCGTCCAGGACCTTGAGCAGCACGCATTTCTCCTGGTCGTCGCCCCACAGGAACAACTGGCGCAGCAGTGGCAGTTGTCCTGCGGCGTCTTGCTGTTCGAGCAGCTGTCCCAGCAGCACCGCGCGGGCCAGTTGGGCCAGGTTCCAGCCCGCGGCTTGCGGTACTGGCGTATCGCCAAGCCGGCGCCGGCATTGGCTGCTGAGCAGTACCAGGGTATTGGCCGATGGCTGGCTGGCCAGTTGCTCCAGGGCTTGCCGCCACCAGTGGCGGGTGTCGCTGTCCAGTTGCTGCTCCAGCAACTGGCGGCGCTCGGCAAAGGCCTCATGGCGCATGGCCAGGGCTGGCGCGGAAGCGGTGACGTCCATGTTCATGTCGGCTTGATCCAACGTTGAAGGTGGGGGAGCAGGAAGAACACCAGCACGCACAGCAGGCTGCCCAGCGGCT
The DNA here is from genome assembly GCF_046230915.1 of Pseudomonas sp. KCJK8993. NCBI lineage: Bacteria > Pseudomonadati > Pseudomonadota > Gammaproteobacteria > Pseudomonadales > Pseudomonadaceae > Pseudomonas > Pseudomonas sp. KCJK8993. The sequence goes on along the minus strand of NZ_JBJJLO010000061.1, from coordinate 2,906 downwards.
GGTTGGCCAGGGCCAGTACCAGGGCATCGAACAGCGGCAGGGCTGCCAGTCCTGCACCGATGAAGGCACGGATCTGCCGCTGGCGCGGATTGGCCAGGTGGCGCTGGTAGTGCCAGCCCAGCCAGCCCAGCCACAGCAGCAGTACCAGCCAGAACACGCGGTTGTCGGCATAGGCGACCAGGGCCAGGGGGCTGAGCATCAGCAACAGCGGCAGGCGGCTGAGCAGCTGGTTGCGGTGTTCCAGGCGGGCCAGGTAGGTCAGGCCGGCGATGTAGATGCCCAGCAGCGCGGCGCACAGCCACAACGGCTGCGGCGGCATGGCCAGGCAGGCGGCGGCGGTCAGGTACAGGGCCGAGCGGCAGCCGCCCATCAGCCAGACGCTATGGGGGTACCTCTTGTGCAGCAGGTCGTAGGCCAGGATGAACAGCAGCAGCAAGCCAGCGCTGGCCAGCAGCCAATGGGGCTGGGCGATCAGGCGGCTGAGGCCGAGCACCGCCAGGGCCGCCAGCGCCAGCAGGGCGGCGGTGGCCAGGCTGACCTGGGTACTGCTGACCAGCCCCAGGACGATCGGCCGCGGATTCTGGTGGCGGCGGTCCCAGTCGGCGTCGAGCAAGTCATTGAGCAGCATGCCCGCCAGGTACAGCGCCGATAGCGCCAGCAGCAGCAAGGTCCAGACCAGCGGCGAGGGCGGGTCCAGGGTCGTCGCGCTGCTGGCCAGCAGGGCCGCGGCCGCGGCGTTGGTCCACACCGTCGGCAGGTTGGAGACCCGGCCCAGGGTCAGCCAGGTGGTCAGGGGCGACTGGCTCATTGCGCGCAGCCCTCGGTCCAGGCGAAGTCCGGGCCATGGCAGCCGGCCAGGCGCGCCAGGGCCTGCTCCATCAGCGGCAGTTCGATGTGATGCAGGTCGATGGACTGTCCCAGACGCTTGAGCATCGGGATCGACAGCTGGCCCCCCAGGTGCTGGCGGAACTCTTCCAGCCCTTGCAGCACCAGGGAGCGGCCCTGGGCATCCTTGAGGTTCAGCTCCGCAGGGCACAGGTTGAAGCCCAGGCGATCGAGCAATTGCAGCAGGCGCCGGGTCTCGGCATCACTCAGCAGGCCGCTGGCATTGGCGTAGAGCGCGTCCAGGGCCATGCCCACGGCCACCGCCTCGCCATGGCGCAAGCGGTGCTGGCTGAGGTTCTCCAGCTTGTGGGCGGCCCAGTGGCCGTAGTCCAGTGGCCGGCCGTTGCCCCGTTCGAAAGGGTCGCCGGCGCCGGTGATGTGCCCCAGGTGCAGCTCGGCGCAGCGGCGGATGGCGTAGCGGCTGGCGCTGTGCTCGAAACGAGCCAGGGCCTCGGCCTGTTCCTCCATCCACTGGAAGAACGGTGCATCCTTGATCACCGCCACCTTCACCGCCTCGGCCAGCCCGGCGATCTGGTCGCGCGGCGACAGGCTGAGCAGCAACTGGAAGTCATTGATCACCGCCGTGGCCGGGTAGAAGGCGCCCAGCAGGTTCTTCTGGGCGAAGGCATTGATGCCGTTCTTCACCCCGATGCCGGCATCGTTCTGCGCCAACACCGTGGTAGGAATGCGGACCAGGCGCATGCCCCGGTGGAACGTGGCGCAGGCATAGCCCACGGCATCGAGCACCGCGCCGCCACCCAGGGCCAGGACGTGGCAATGACGATCCAGGCCCTGTTCGAGCATGTGCGCATACAGCTGTTGCAGCACGTCTGGGGTCTTGCACAGCTCTCCGGCCGGCACCGCGATCGGCGCGGCCTTCAGGTACAGCTCGGGGGCATGGGCGCTGAAGTAGTCGCCGATCTGCCGCGCCAATTGCGGGCAGCAGTGCAGCAGTTGTTCATCGGCGAAGACCAGCACCGTGGCGCGTGCGCCGCTCGTTTGCAGCAACTGCTGGCGCAGGCAGGGGTTGTCGACCTGGAACAGGTGGTCGCTGAAGAGCACCGGGTAGTGGTAGCTGACCTCGAAGCGTCCCTCCAGCACCTCAGGCCGGGCGACCCGCGGTTGCGTGGGGCGTGGCTTGAACAGGCTGCGGGCGCCGAGGAACAGCCCCGGCAGCACCATGCTGGCGAGGATGGTCGCCAGCAGCGCGTTCTGGTCCACCAGCAGGCTGCCGATGGCGGCGTAGGCCAGGGCCAGGCCGGCATTGGCCAGGGTAGTGACCAACAGGAACTGGCGCAGCGGGTAGCGTTGCATGCCGGCGGCCAATACCGAGGTTTCCGCCAGGACCGGAACTCCCCGCAGGCAGATCAGCGACCAGGTGCCGAGACGGTAGGCCATCTGCCCGGGCTGCCAGGTGCGCAGGCCCAGCCAGTTGGACAACAGGCGGAAGTAGCCGGCGCCCAGCCAATAGCCCAGCGCTGCGCCCAGGCACAGGCCGACGAAGATCACCAGGTAGCCGCCGATGGCACCCAGCGCGGCCACCGCCAGCAGTGCCACCAGGCTCGAAGGCACCGGCAGCAGTACATCCAGGGCCAGCAGCGCCACCAGCAACAGGGCGAGGCCGGTGCGTTGCACGGGATTGTCGGGGAGAAAGTTGCCCAGGTGTTCGAGCAACTGCTGGATCTGCTCTTCGAACAATAGGAAGCTGGCGATGACCAGGACCGAGAAGACCAGCAGCGAGAGCCAATAGTTTTCCGTTGTACCCTTCAACGAAAAGGCACGAGGCAACAAACTACGCTTCATCAAGCATCCCTCTTGATTGAAATGACCGATTCCATGTCGATAGTGCGAATTCGAGCGTTCGGTTAGTTGCTTCCTCGGCTGGTTTTTATTGGTTTTCTAGCGGCTGAAGAACACTTCAGTGGCGAGTAGCTATCAAGTTAGCCAAGGCTTTGGTTTTTGCAAGCAAGGCCAATGAACTGGCTCATAACGCAGTTTTATGGCTCGCAGGGAAACTATTC
>NZ_JBJJLO010000060.1:0-37590 GCF_046230915.1 Pseudomonas sp. KCJK8993 | reverse complement strand
GCGTCGTGAGCTGGGCTCGGTGCCCGCGGGGGGGGTTGCGGGGGGGTTGGGGGGGCTGAACGGGGCGGGGAGGCCGGCTCTGTTCCGGAGGGACTCGGGGCGGGAAGGGCGGGAGGGCGGGGGGGGCGCTGTGGGTGCAGCGGTGACCAAGCCCGCTCCTGCACCCAAGCCTGTGCCAGTGGAAAAGCCAGCGGCCGCCAAGCCTGCTCCTGCCGCCAAACCCGCCGAGAAACCGCTCACCGTGGCCAAGGCAGCGGCCGGTGGCAGTTGGTACGCCGGCCAGGCGCCTGGCAACTACGTGGTGCAGATCCTGGGTACCAGCTCGGAAGCTACCGCGCAGAACTTCGTCAAGGAACAGGGTGGCGAGTACCGCTACTTCAAGAAAGTCCTCAACGGCAAGCCGCTGTATGTGATCACCTACGGCAACTTCGCAAGCCGCGATGCTGCGGTCAGCGCCATCAAATCCTTGCCAGCGAAGGTTCAGGCTGGTAAACCTTGGCCTCGCACTGTCGCCAGCGTTCAACAAGAACTCGCAACAGCCCGCTGAAGATTCGGCGGCCTTACCCAGGCCGCCTCTCCAGGCAACCTCAAATTTCCGCATCAGCATGCTGCCCTACAGGCCGCGTGCTTTGTGGTGTCTGCGTCACAGTAGTTTTTGAGTCGCTGCAGTCAAAGACAAAACTTTTTGACTAGCACAGCGTATCGCTTTAAAACGTTCATAAATGCGACACGAATTTGCGACAGATCGTCGTTAAATTTGTGGGGTTATGTGTCGGTGTGTACAATGACCTCCCTTTTGCCCCTGCAAAGTCGGCGTACGTTCGACGTGGAAGGTAACAGGTTGAATTGAAAAGAAATTTGTCTCGAAAAGAGACAGCCTGGTGAGAAAGTGTCTATGAAAGCAGGTCTGTACCAACCCGATGAATTTAAGGATAACTGTGGTTTCGGCCTGATCGCCCATATGCAGGGCGAACCCAGTCATACCCTGTTGAAAACGGCCATCGAGGCCCTGACCTGTATGACCCACCGCGGTGGGATCAACGCGGACGGCAAGACCGGCGACGGTTGCGGTCTGTTGATACAAAAACCCGACCTGTTCCTGCGCGCTGTCGCCAAGGAGCACTTCGGGACCGACCTGCCCAAGCAGTACGCCGTGGGCATGGTGTTCTTCAACCAGGATCCGGCGAAGGCCGAAGCCGCGCGGGAAAACATGAACCGCGAGATCCTGGCCGCGGGCCTGCAACTGCTGGGCTGGCGCAAGGTGCCGATCGACACCCGTGTGCTCGGGCGCCTGGCCCTGGAGCGCCTGCCGCAGATCGAACAAGTGTTCATCGGCGGTGAAGGCCTGAGCGACCAGGACTTCGCCATCAAGCTGTTCAGCTCCCGGCGTCGCTCCTCGGTGGCCAACGCCGCCGACACCGACCACTACATCTGCAGCTTTTCCCACAAGACCATCATCTATAAAGGCCTGATGATGCCGGCGGACCTCGCCGCCTTCTATCCGGACCTGGGCGACGAGCGCCTGCAGACCGCGATCTGCGTGTTCCACCAGCGCTTTTCCACCAACACCCTGCCGAAGTGGCCGCTGGCGCAGCCCTTCCGCTTCCTCGCCCACAACGGCGAGATCAACACCATCACCGGCAACCGTAACTGGGCCATGGCCCGCCGCACCAAGTTCGCCAACGACCTGATCCCCGACCTCGAAGAGCTGGGCCCGCTGGTCAACCGCGTGGGTTCCGACTCCTCGAGCATGGACAACATGCTGGAACTGATGGTCACCGGGGGTATCGACCTGTTCCGCGGCGTGCGCATGATCATTCCGCCGGCCTGGCAGAACGTCGAGACCATGGACGCCGACCTGCGCGCGTTCTACGAATACAACTCCATGCACATGGAGCCCTGGGACGGCCCGGCCGGCGTGGTCATGACCGATGGTCGCCATGCCGTCTGCCTGCTGGACCGCAATGGCCTGCGCCCGGCGCGCTGGGTCACCACCAAGAACGGCTTCATCACCCTGGCCTCGGAAATCGGCGTCTGGAACTACCAGCCCGAGGACGTGATCGCCAAGGGCCGGGTCGGCCCGGGCCAGATCTTCGCCGTGGACACCGAGACCGGGCAGATCCTCGACACCGACGCCATCGACAACCGCCTCAAGTCCCGTCATCCATACAAGCAATGGCTGCGCAAGAACGCCTTGCGCATCCAGGCCACCATGGAAGACAACGACCACGGTTCGGCCTTCTACGATGTCGACCAGCTCAAGCAGTACATGAAGATGTACCAGGTCACCTTCGAAGAGCGTGACCAGGTGCTGCGACCATTGGGCGAGCAGGGCTACGAAGCGGTGGGCTCCATGGGCGACGACACGCCGATGGCCGTGCTGTCCCAGCGCGTGCGCACCCCCTACGACTATTTCCGCCAGCAGTTCGCCCAGGTCACCAACCCGCCGATCGACCCGCTGCGCGAAGCCATCGTCATGTCCCTGGAGATCTGCCTCGGTGCCGAGCGCAACATTTTCCAGGAATCCCCCGAACACGCTTCCCGGGTGATCCTCAGCTCGCCGGTGATCTCCCCGGCCAAGTGGCGTTCGCTGATGAACCTGGAGCGCCCGGGTTTCGAGCGCCAGATCATCGACCTCAACTACGACGAGAGCGTCGGCCTGGAAGCGGCGATCCGCAATGTCGCCGACCAGGCTGAGGAAGCCGTTCGGGCCGGCCGCACCCAGATCGTCCTCAGCGATCGCCATATCGCCCCGGGCAAGTTGCCGATCCACGCCTCCCTGGCCACTGGCGCGGTGCATCATCGCCTGGTGGAAAAGGGGCTGCGCTGCGACTCCAACATCCTGGTGGAAACCGCCACGGCCCGCGATCCGCATCACTTCGCGGTGCTGATCGGCTTTGGTGCCTCGGCGGTCTATCCGTTCCTGGCCTACGAAGTGCTGGGCGACCTGATCCGTACCGGCGAGGTGCTGGGCGACCTCTACGAGGTGTTCAAGAACTACCGCAAGGGCATCACCAAGGGCCTGCTGAAGATCCTGTCGAAGATGGGCATCTCCACCATCACGTCCTACCGTGGTGCACAGTTGTTCGAAGCCATCGGCCTGTCCGAGGAAGTCTGCGACCTGAGCTTCCGTGGGGTGCCGAGCCGGATCAAGGGCGCGCGTTTCGTCGATATCGAGGCCGAGCAGAAGGCCCTGGCCGCCGAAGCCTGGAGCCCGCGCAAGCCGATCCAGCAAGGTGGCCTGCTGAAGTTCGTCCATGGCGGCGAGTACCACGCCTACAACCCGGATGTGGTCAATACCCTGCAAGCCGCGGTGCAACAGGGCGACTACGCCAAGTTCAAGGAATACACCGCGCTGGTGGACAACCGCCCGGTGTCGATGATCCGCGACCTGTTCCAGGTCAAGACCCTGGACACGCCGCTGGACATCAGTGAAGTCGAGCCCCTGGAGGCGATCCTCAAGCGTTTCGACTCCGCCGGCATCTCCCTCGGTGCCCTGTCGCCGGAGGCCCACGAGGCGCTGGCCGAGGCGATGAACCGCCTGGGCGCGCGCTCCAACTCCGGCGAGGGCGGTGAAGATCCGGCCCGCTACGGCACCATCAAGAGCTCGAAGATCAAGCAGGTGGCCACTGGCCGTTTCGGCGTGACCCCGGAATACCTGGTCAACGCCGAAGTGCTGCAAATCAAGGTGGCCCAGGGCGCCAAGCCCGGCGAGGGCGGCCAACTGCCCGGCGGCAAGGTCAACGGCCTGATCGCCAGGCTGCGCTATGCGGTTCCGGGCGTGACCCTGATCTCGCCGCCACCGCACCACGACATCTATTCGATCGAAGACCTGTCGCAACTGATCTTCGACCTCAAGCAGGTCAACCCCCAGGCACTGGTCTCGGTGAAGCTGGTGGCCGAGGCCGGGGTCGGCACCATCGCCGCCGGCGTGGCCAAGGCCTATGCTGACCTGATCACCATTTCCGGCTACGACGGTGGCACCGGCGCCTCGCCGCTGACCTCGATCAAGTACGCCGGCGCCCCATGGGAACTGGGCCTGGCCGAAACCCACCAGACCCTGCGCGGCAACGACCTGCGCGGCAAGGTCCGGGTGCAGACCGACGGCGGCCTGAAGACCGGCCTGGACGTGATCAAGGCGGCCATCCTCGGCGCGGAGAGCTTCGGCTTCGGCACCGCGCCGATGATCGCCCTGGGCTGCAAGTACCTGCGCATTTGCCATCTGAACAACTGCGCCACCGGCGTCGCCACCCAGAACGACAAGCTGCGCAAGGACCACTACATCGGCACCGTCGACATGGTGGTGAACTTCTTCACCTACGTGGCCGAGGAGACCCGTGAGTGGCTGGCCAGGCTGGGCGTGCGTTCGCTGCAAGAGCTGATCGGCCGTACCGACCTGCTCCAGGTGCTCGAAGGCCAGACCGCCAAGCAGCACCACCTGGACCTGACCCCGTTGCTGGGCAGCGACCACGTGCCGGCGGACAAGCCGCAGTTCTGCCAGGTGGACCGCAACCCGCCGTTCGACCAGGGCCTGCTGGCCGAGAAGATGGTCGAGATGGCGCGCGCGGCCATCAACGACAAGAGCGGTGCCGAGTTCGAACTGGATATCTGCAACTGCGACCGTTCCATCGGCGCGCGGATTTCCGGCGAGATCGCCAGGGTCCACGGCAACCAGGGCATGGCCCAGGCGCCGATCACTTTCCGCTTCAAGGGCACTGCGGGCCAGAGCTTCGGCGTGTGGAACGCCGGTGGCCTGAACCTCTACCTGGAAGGCGACGCCAACGACTACGTGGGCAAGGGCATGACCGGCGGCAAGCTGGTGATCGTCCCGCCCCAGGGCAGCGCCTACAAGACCCAGGACAGCGCCATTGTCGGCAACACCTGCCTGTACGGCGCCACGGGCGGCAAGCTGTTCGCCGCCGGCACCGCGGGCGAGCGTTTCGCCGTGCGCAACTCCGGTGCCCATACCGTGGTGGAAGGCACCGGCGATCACTGCTGCGAATACATGACCGGTGGTTTTGTCTGCGTCCTGGGCAAGACCGGCTACAACTTCGGCTCAGGCATGACGGGTGGCTTCGCCTACGTGCTGGACATGGACAACAGCTTCGTCGACAAGCTGAACCATGAACTGGTGGAGATCCAGCGGATCACCGGCGAGGCGATGGAGGCTTATCGCAGCCATCTGCAGCGCGTGCTGGGCGAGTACGTCGAGGAAACCGGTAGTGAATGGGGCCGCGAGCTCTGGGAAAACCTGGACGACTACGTGCGTCGCTTCTGGCTGGTCAAGCCGAAGGCGGCGAACCTGAAGAACCTGCTCTCCAGCACCCGGGCCAACCCGCAATAAAGCAGCTGCAAGTGGCGAGCCTCGAGCTGCAAGCGAAGCAGTACGAGGTTCGCCGGGCATTAGTGATCGACTTGCGGCTTGCAGCTTATAGCTTGCAGCTGCTGTATAGAGGTTTTGAAAAATGGCTGAACGTCTGAATAACGACTTCCAGTTCATCGATGTCGGGCGCAAGGATCCGAAGAAGAAACTGCTGCGTCAGCGCAAGAAAGAGTTCGTGGAAATCTACGAGCCTTTCAAACCCCAGCAATCGGTCGAACAGGCCCATCGCTGCCTGGGTTGTGGCAACCCCTACTGCGAATGGAAGTGCCCGGTGCACAACTTCATTCCCAACTGGCTCAAGCTGGTGGCCGAGGGCAACATCCTGGCCGCCGCCGAGCTGTCGCACCAGACCAACACCCTGCCGGAGGTCTGCGGCCGCGTATGCCCGCAGGACCGCCTGTGCGAGGGCGCCTGCACCCTCAACGACGGTTTCGGCGCGGTGACCATCGGCTCGGTGGAGAAGTACATCACCGACACCGCCTTCGCCATGGGCTGGCGCCCGGACATGTCCAAGGTCAAGCCCACCGGCAAGCGCGTGGCGATCATCGGTGCCGGCCCGGCGGGCCTGGGCTGTGCCGACGTGCTGGTACGGGGTGGCGTGACGCCGGTGGTATTCGACAGGAACCCGGAGATCGGTGGCCTGCTGACCTTCGGTATCCCCGAGTTCAAGCTGGAGAAGACCGTGCTGAGCAATCGCCGGGAAGTCTTCAGCGGCATGGGCATCGAGTTCCGCCTCAACACCGAGGTGGGCAAGGACGTGACCATGGAGCAACTGCTCGCCGAGTTCGATGCGGTGTTCATGGGCATGGGCACCTACACCTACATGAAGGGCGGCTTTGCCGGCGAGGACCTGCCGGGCGTGTACGACGCGCTGGACTTCCTGGTGGCCAACGTCAACCGCAACCTGGGTTTCGAGAAGTCGCCGGAAGATTTCGTCGACATGAACGGCAAGAAGGTCGTGGTGCTCGGCGGTGGCGACACGGCGATGGACTGCAACCGCACGTCCATCCGCCAGGGTGCCAAGTCGGTGACCTGCGCCTATCGCCGCGACGAAGCCAACATGCCCGGCTCGCGCAAAGAGGTGAAGAACGCCAAGGAAGAAGGCGTGAAGTTCCTCTACAACCGCCAGCCCATCGCCATCGTCGGCGAAGACAAGGTCGAAGGCGTGAAGGTGGTCGAGACCCGTCTCGGCGAACCGGACGCCCGTGGCCGGCGCAGCCCCGAGCCGATCCCGGGTTCCGAGGAGATCATCCCGGCCGATGCCGTGGTCATTGCCTTCGGCTTCCGTCCGAGCCCGGCGCCGTGGTTCGAGCAGTTCCAGATCCAGACCGACAGCCAGGGCCGCGTGGTGGCGCCGGAACAGGGCCAGTACAAGCACCAGACCAGCAACCCGAAGATCTTCGCCGGTGGCGACATGGTGCGCGGTTCCGACCTGGTGGTGACGGCGATCTTCGAAGGGCGCAACGCCGCCGAAGGCATCCTCGACTACCTGGGCGTTTAAGCTGCTGCGCTCGGCAATGCTGCGTTGAAAACAGACTCGGAATGCTCATTGACAGCAGTCAACTCCGCTTCCTCGTCTGTTTTCGCCTTGCCTTGCCTTCGCTCGCGACGCTCAAATAGCTGCTTGTAGTCCGCGACAAATTGACCCGATACATAAAAGGCACGGCTCTTGCCGTGCCTTTTATGTCGCGCTCTGAGAAAATGCCCCCACTTTTTTTCCGGATGCCGACATGACTGCCCTGAAGAACGACCGTTTCCTCCGTGCCCTGCTCAAGCAACCCGTAGACGTCACCCCGGTGTGGATGATGCGTCAGGCCGGGCGCTACCTGCCTGAATACCGCGCCAGCCGCGCCAACGCCGGTGACTTCATGAGCCTGTGCATGAATCCTGCGTTCGCCTGCGAAGTCACCCTGCAGCCCCTGGACCGTTATCCACAGCTGGATGCGGCGATCCTCTTCTCCGACATCCTGACCATCCCTGACGCCATGGGCCAGGGCCTGTACTTCGAGACCGGCGAAGGTCCGCGCTTCAAGAAAGTGGTCAGTACCCTGGCCGACATCGAGGCCTTGCCGATCCCCGATCCGCACAAGGACCTGGGCTACGTGATGGATGCGGTCAGCACCATCCGCCGCGAACTCAACGGCCGTGTACCGCTGATCGGTTTCTCCGGCAGCCCCTGGACCCTGGCGACCTACATGGTCGAGGGCGGTTCGTCCAAGGACTTCCGCAAGTCCAAGGCCATGCTCTACGACAATCCACAAGCCATGCACCTGCTGCTGGACAAGCTGGCGCAGTCGGTCACCGCCTACCTCAACGGCCAGATCAAGGCCGGCGCCCAGGCGGTGCAGATCTTCGACAGTTGGGGTGGCAGCCTCTCGGCGGCGGCCTACCAGGAGTTCTCCCTGGCCTACATGCGCAAGATCGTCAGCGGCCTGATCCGCGAGCATGAAGGACGCAAGGTGCCGGTGATCCTGTTCACCAAGGGCGGCGGCCTGTGGCTGGAAAGCATTGCCGAGGCCGGCGCGGACAGCCTGGGCCTGGACTGGACCTGCGATATCGGCGAAGCCCGGCGCCGGGTCGGTGCCAAGGTCTCGCTGCAAGGCAACATGGACCCCACCGTGCTCTACGCCAACCCGCAGGCGATCCGCGCGGAAGTCGCGCGCATCCTCGCCAGCTACGGCAAGGGCAGCGGCCACGTGTTCAACCTGGGCCATGGCATCACCCCGGAAGTGAATCCGGAACACGCCGGTGCCTTCTTGCGGGCGGTGCACGAGCTGTCGGCGCAATACCACGAGTAACCGCGCCTGCGGTGATCGAGCCCGGCCCTGGCCGGGCTTTTTCTTGCCGCTGAAAGGGCAACGGGGCGGATTAAGTTTCAATTCAGCCTGGGTGGTTAACCTCATCGGCATCGACACCCAGAATGGATCACTGCCATGAAAACCCGTTACCTCGCCCTCTTGCTCGCCCCGCTGTTCAGCACCGCTGCCCTGGCCACCGGCTATACCGGCCCTGGCGCCCAGGCGGTCACCACCGTTGCCGCCGCCAAGGATGCCTCGGACGACACCCCGGTGGTGCTCCAGGGTTATGTCACCAAGAAACTGGATAACGACGACAAGTACGAATTCAAGGATTCCAGCGGCACCATCACCGTCGAGATCGACGACGAGAACCTGCCACCGGTGCCCTTCAACGAGAAGACCCTGGTCAAGCTGACCGGCGAGGTGGAGAAGGGCTTGATGAAGCGCGAGATCGACGTCGACCTGGTGGAAATCCTCAAGTAAGCCGCTCGCTCATCCCAGGCGATACCGATGCCGGCGCCCGACCTTGCAGATGCCCTGCGAGAGTCGGGCGCCGGTAGGCTCGTCTTCGGTTCAGGGCGCCGCCAGGGGTTGCAGCTTGGCCAGCTTCAAGGCCGCCAGCAATGCCACCAGCAGCAGGGCGCCGATGAACAGGCCGATGCCGTTCCAGCCCGCCAGGTGCCAGAACACCCCACCCGCGGTGCCGGCGATGCTCGAGCCGGCGTAGTAGCTGAACAGGTACAGCGACGAGGCCTGGCCCTTGGCCTTGGTGGCGCGGCGGCCGATCCAGCTGCTGGCCACCGAATGCGCCCCGAAGAAACCGAAGGTGAATACCAGCATGCCGATGATCACCACCGGCAGCGGCTCCAGCAGGGTCAGGGCCAGGCCGGCGAGCATCAGCACGATGGTGGCCCAGAGCATCTTGCGCCGCCCCAGGCGATCGGCCAGGGCGCCGGCTTTGGCCGAGCTGTAGATCCCCGACAGGTACACCACCGACAGCAGGCCGACGAACGCCTGGTCCATGTGGTACGGCGCGGCCAGCAGGCGATAGCCGATGTAGTTGAACAGAGTGACGAAGGCCCCCATCAGCACGAAGGCCTCGAGGAACAGCAGCGGCAGGCCGGCATCGCGAAAGTGCAGGGTGAAGCCGTCCAGCAGGCTGCGTGGGTGCAGCGAGCGTGGGCGGAAGTTGCGCGACTCGGGCAGGATGCGCCAGAACACCGCCGCGGCGATCAGCGCCAGAGCGCCGATCACCAGCATCGCCGTGTGCCAGCTGACGAAATCGATCAGCACCCCGGTGATCAACCGCCCACTCATGCCGCCGATGGCGTTGCCGCCAATGTACAGGCCCATGGCCAGGCCAATGTGCTGGGGGTGGATCTCTTCGCTGAGGTAGGTCATGGCCACCGCCGCCAGCCCGCTCAGGGACAGCCCCACCAGCGCACGCATCACCAGCACGCCATGCCAGCTGGGCATCAGGGCGCTGGCGATGGTGCACAGGGCCGCGGCCAACAGGGCCGCCACCATCACCGGCTTGCGCCCGATCCGATCGGAAATCGGCCCGGTGACCAGCAGGCCCACGGCCAGCAACGCGGTGGAGACCGACAGCACCAGGCTGCTCTGGGCGGCGTTGATGGAGAATTCCAGGGACAGCAACGGCATCATCGGTTGCACGCAGTACAGCAGGGCGAAGGTGGCGAAACCGCCGGAGAACAGGGCCAGCACCGTGCGCATGAACAGCGGCGTGCCTTTCTCGATATAGGCGTCGTTGAGTTGGGCGACTACTTCGTCCAGGGGCGTGGAGGGAATTTCGTGGGCAAGCGGGGCGACAGCGGTTTTCACGGAGACCTCGGGGGGAACGCAGCCAGGCAGGCAATGAAAAAAGCATATAGCTGGCTAATAATTCATTCCAATATATTGTTCGACCTGTTTGATAGGTTCTACGACTCAATGGGATCCCCATGGAATTGCGTCACCTGCGTTACTTCATCGCCGTGGCCGAGGAGCTGCACTTTGGCCGCGCGGCCCAGGCCCTGGGCATTTCCCAGCCGCCTTTGAGCCAGCAGATCCAGGCCCTGGAGCAAGAGATCGGCGCGCGTTTGTTCGAGCGCACCAATCGTCGGGTCGAGCTCAGCGAGGCCGGCCGGCTGTTCCTCGAAGAGGCTCGCCTGGCGCTGGCCCAGGTGGACAAGGCCGCCGATGTGGCCCGCCGTGCGCAGTTGGGCGAACTGGGCGAGTTGAAGATCGGCTTCACCTCGTCGGCGCCCTTCAACTCGACGATTCCCCAGGCAATCTTCGCCTTTCGCCAACGCTTTGCCGCCGTGCACCTCAAGCTCAAGGAAATGAGCAGCACCCAGGTGGCCGAGGCACTGGTGGACCAGGCCATCCAGGTCGGCATCATGCGGCCCTTGCCCCTGCCGGATTCGCTGTCGGTGGTGGAGCTGTTGCGCGAGCCACTGGTGGCGGTGCTCGGTTCCAAGCACCCGCTGGCCGAAGGTCGCGAAGAAGGCCTGTACCTGTCCGAGCTGGCCCACGAGCCCTTCGTGTTCTTTCCCCGCAGCTATGGCAGCGGCTTGTATGCCCAGTTGCTGAACCTGTCGCGGGATGCCGGGTTCACCCCGCATTTTGCCCAGGAGGCCTCGGAGGCCATGACCATCATCGGCCTGGTGGCGGCGGGCCTTGGGGTCTCGGTGTTGCCGGCGTCCTACCAGCGCATGCGTATCGACGGCGTGGTCTATCGCCGGCTGCTGGACCCGCAAGCCATGACGGCGGTATGGCTGGTGCAGCGCAAGGACCAGTGCTCGCCCATGGCCAAGGCCTTCGTCGAGCTACTGACGCGCAAGACCGGGGCCGCGTGCTGAGGGGCTGTTGGGGCGGGGCGGCGTTTGCAGGAACACCAGGTCGCCGCGCAACGCCACGCCGGCCATCAACACCCCGGCGCGGCACTCGTAGGTGTTGAGGTCCTTGCGCACGCGCTGCTTGTAGTAGCTGACGATGTTGGTCACGGCGTTGGCGCCGACCCGCTTGGCTGCGGCCTGCAGGGTGATCAGGGCCGATTGCAGGGCCCATTCGCAGGCGGCGATATCGCTCTTGTTGAAGGCGTTGGTCTTCTTGTTGGTGGCCAGCTCGGTGACCTTGACCTGGAGTACCGCCGGGTGCGGGTTGCCCGCCAGGTAGAACTTCACGCTGCCATCCAGGCGTCCGGCGCGCAGGGCATCGGACACCACGCTCTCGAAGGGCATGTACATCAGGTTGGTGGCCCGGCTGTCAGGGCTGAAGACGGACAGCAGGGCCAGGGCAATCAGCGCTTTCACTTGCATGGTCGGCTCCTTGACGGATGTGAAAGGCAAGCCGTCATGGCGCGTCGGCCCGCTGTTGCGAGTGTAGACGCTGATCGATCCCCTAGCCGTTGCCGAGCCGCCGAGCCTTCAGGATCTGCGCCCGCGTTGCGCGCGTGCGTAGCCCCGCTGGCGCCCGACAGCGGCCACAGGGGTCATTGGGCCGCGGGAAAGGCCTTCGCCGAGTCCGACAGCTGCTGCGCGGTGCGCTGGTTCTGGCCGTCGCGCAGGTCACGCAGGATGCCCTTGTCCAGCAGGCGTACCCAGCGGATGTAGTTCTTGTGGATCTTGCCGTCCTGGTAGTCCAGGGCGCGGCTGTCGCGATAGACGATCTTGTAGTGGTTGGCGGAGTACTGGATATCGATCTTCGCGTAGAACTGCTCGCGCACGGTGATATCCGCCTGGATCAGCTCGGGGCCGATTTGCCGCACGGTCCACTGGCGGGCCACCAGGTTCTTCAGGATCGCTTGCTTGACCTGCTCGTGGTCGGTCTGGATGGTGGCCGGGATGATGCGGTTGGGGGTGTACATCGGCTTGCTGGTGCAGGCCGCGGTGCCCAGCAGGGCGAGGACGATCAAGGTGGCGCGAAGCAGGGAGGACATTCCATTTTCTCCAGGAGGCGGCAAGGGTCAGGACCAGCGGCGGAAGATCAACGAGGTGTTGACGCCGCCGAAGGCGAAGTTGTTGTTCATCACGTATTCGTGGCTCATGGCACGCAAGCCGCCTTGCAGGTAGTCCAGCTCGCCGCAGCGAGGGTCGACCCGGTCCAGGTTGCAGGTGTGCACGTAGAGGTCGCGCTTGAGCATCTCGATGCTGAACCAGGATTCCAGGGCCCCGCAGGCGCCCAGGGTGTGGCCGAGGAAACTCTTCTGCGAGCTGATGGGCATGCGGTTGCCGAACAGGCTGCTGGTGGCCTGGGTCTCGGCGATGTCGCCCTGTTCGGTGGCGGTGCCATGGCCGTTGACGTAGCCGATGGCGGCGGGCGCCAGGGCCGCGTCTTCCAGCGCCAGCTCCATGGCCCGGCGCATGGTGGCCTGCTCGGGACGGGTGGTGTGCTGGCCGTCGGCGTTGCTGCCGAAACCGACGATTTCCGCGTGGATCCGCGCTCCCCGGGCCAAGGCATGCTCCAGCTCTTCCAGGACCAGCATGCCGCCGCCTTCGCCGATCACCAGGCCGTCGCGCGCGCAATCGTAGGGCCGCGGGCTGCTCTGGGGCGCGTCGTTCTTCAAGCTGGTGGCATACAGCGCGTCGAACACCATGGCTTCGGTGGGGCACAGCTCCTCGGCGCCTCCGGCGAGCATCATCGGCAGGCGGCCGAACTTGATCGCCTCGTAGGCATAGCCGATGCCCTGGCTGCCGCTGGTACAGGCGCTGGACGTGGGAATCAGGCGCCCGGTGAGACCGAAGAAGATGCTGATATTGGCCGCGGTGGTGTGGGGCATCATGCGCACGTAGGAGTTGGCGTTGAGCCCTTCTGCCACCGAGTTCAGCAGCATGTTGCCGAAGGCCTTGATCTCCTCGGTGCTGCCGGTGGACGAGCCGCAGGCCACGCCCATGCGCCCATCCTTGATCGAGGGATCGCCCAGCAGCCCGGCGTCGGCCAGGGCCTGTTCGGCGGCCGCGACCGCCAGCCGCGAGACCCGGCCCATGCTGCGCAGTTGCTTGCGGGTCCAGTGCCCGGGCACCTGGAAATCGTCGATGGGGCCGGCCAGGCGGGTGTTGAGCTCGCTGAACCTGTCCCACTCGTCCATTCGCCGGATGCCGCTGCGATTGGCCGCGAAGCGCTCGACCAGGCTGTCCCAGTCGTTGCCCAGGGCGGTAATGCCGGCCATGCCGGTGACGACCACGCGCTTCATCAGCACAAGCCCCCGTTGACCGCCAGCACCTGGCGAGTGATGTAGGCGGCTTCGGCGGACATCAGGAAATTCACCGCGCCAGCCACTTCTTCCGGGGTGCCCATGCGCTGCGCGGGGATCATCTTCAGCAGTTCCTCCACCGGTACATGCTCGTCGAGCATGGTGGTGTCGATCAGGCCCGGGGCCACGCAGTTGACGGTGATCTTGCGCTTGCCCAGCTCGATGGCCAGGGCCTTGGCGGCACCGATCAGGCCGGCCTTGGACGCGCTGTAGTTGACCTGGCCACGGTTGCCGATCAGGCCCGAGACCGAAGCGACGCAGACGATCCGCCCGGGGGCGCGGCGCCGGATCATCGGCATCATCACGGGATGCAGGACGTTGTAGAAACCGTCGAGGTTGGTGCGCAGCACCTGGTCCCAGTCCTCCTCGCCCAGGGCCGGGAAGGCGCCGTCGCGGGTCAGGCCGGCATTGAGCACCACGCCATAGTAGGCGCCATGGGTTTGGACATCGGCCTCCAGGGCCGCCTTGCAGGCCGCGCGGTCGGCGACATCGAATTGCAGGATGCGGGCGGTACGGCCCAGGGCCTGGACCTCGGCCTGGACGGCTTCGGCTTCGGTACGGCCAGTGCGGCAATGCAGCACCAGGTCATAACCGGCCTGGGCCAGGCGCAGGGCGATGGCACGGCCGATGCCACGGCTGGAGCCAGTGACCAGTATGGAGTCAGTCATGACGGGGTTCCTTGGGAAGAATCGGCGGTTTCATGCAGGTAGTCGGCGGCCCGGGGCGGGCGGTAGACGTTCAGGCGTGCACTGGCGGCGATGCCCGGGCCGCTCAGGTGGCACTCGAACACGCCCATGCCGTTGTCGTCCTCCAGGGAGCACGCTGCATGGATTTCCAGCACGCTGCCGGCGGGGAAGCACTCGACATTGCATTGGAACTTGCGAGTGCCCAGCAAGAAGCCCAGCTCCACTGGCTGGCCTTGCTGGCGGGCACGGCAACCGGCGTAGGCGGCGACGCTCTGGGCCATCAGCTCGACGCCGACCCAGGCTGGCAGGCTGCCGTCGGGCCGGTTGAACAGGCCGCCGGGGCGGACTTCGAGGCGGGTGCGCACTTGCTCTTCATCGAAGGCCAGGACCTGGTCGATGAGGATCATGTCGCCGGCATGGGGCAGCAGTTCGGCGAGCGGCCAGTCAATCATGGGGCGTCTCCGATAATCAGGCTGACGTTGTTGCCGCCGAAGGCGAAGGAATTGCTCATCAGGCGGCGGGGTGAATGGGATTCCAGGCGGTCGGCGGCCGTGACCCAGTGCAGCCCTGGCAGCGCCGGATCGGCCTGGCCATCCCAGACATGGGGCGGCAAGGCCCCGCCGGGGTTGTCGGCACCCAGGGCCAGCCAGCAGAACGCTGCTTCCAGGGCCCCGGCGGCGCCCAGGGTATGGCCGCTCATGGGCTTGGTCGAGGAGCAGGGCACGCCCTCGGGGAACAGTCCGGCCACCGCCAGGCTTTCCATGGCGTCGTTGTGCTGGGTGGCGGTGCCGTGCAGGTTCAGGTAGGCGATCTGCCGGGCTTGCAACTGGGCGCTGCGCAACGCCAGTTCCATGGCTTGCAGGGCGCCGCGACCGTCGGGTGCCGGCGCGGAGATATGGTAGGCATCGCAACTGGCGCCACCGCCGAGCAGGGCGATGGAAGGCCCGGCGCCGGGTTCCCGGGTCATCAGGAACAGCACCGCGGCCTCACCGATATTGATGCCGTCGCGATTGCGCGAAAACGGATTGCACCGCTGGCCGGAGACCGCCTCCAGGGCCGAGAAACCGTTGAGGGTCAGCTTGCACAGGCTGTCGACCCCACCGCACAGCACCGCGTCGCAGATCCCCAGTTCCAGCAGGCGCCGGGCGCTGAGCAGGGCCCGGGCGCTGGAGGTACAGGCGGTGGAGATCACGTAGGCCGGCCCGCTCAATTGCAGCCACTGGGCGAGGAAGTTGGCCGGGGCGCCGAGCTCCTGCTGGCGATAGTTGTAGTCCGCCGGGAACTGCCGGTCCCGCAGGTAGCCGGCGAGGCCGCGGCTGGCCTCGTCGATCCCCGAGGTGCTGGTGCCCAGGACCACGCCGACCCGGCCATGGCCGTAGCGCTCGATGGCCCGGCGGATGTCGTCCTCGATCTGCAGCGTGGCTTCCAGCAGCAGCTGGTTGTTGCGGCTGCCATGGATCTGCTGTCCTGGCGGCAGGCTGGCCAGGGGCCCGCGCACCGCCGCCACCGGCAACGTGCGTTCGGGTACCCAGCCGCTTTCTGCACGCATGCCCGAGCAGTCGCCGGCAAACAGGCGACGGGCGACTGCCGGGCGATTGCGGCCCAGGGCGCAGACCAGCCCGAGGGCGTTGAGGTAGGCGGTCATGGAGTGGTCTCGGAGGTCAGCGCGGTGACCTGATAGTGCGGGCCTTGGGGCAGTTCCACGATGAAATCCAGTGTTTGTCGATAAGTGACCCGCCAGCGTTGGCCAAGGGCCCGCCGCTGGTCTTGGGTTTGAGCGCCGGGGTAGCTGGCCGGCAATTCGGCCGCCGGGGTCAAGGCGAACAGCAGGGCGGCGAACAGCTCCCTGGCCTCGGGATTGGGCGGCAGCAGGCCATCGGCTTGCCAGTGGCCATCCACCAGGCGCTGGCGGGCCTGGGGAATGCCCAGGGGGTCCATCAGCGACCAGCGCAGTCCCGGCCCTTCGGCCTGGAGCACCAGCAGCCAGTCCTGGCGCTGGCCCTGGCTTTGGCGCTGGATATGCAGCTGCAGCGGCAGGTCCAGCGCGGGCACGCGTTGCGGCAGTGGCGCCTGGCTGACGCAGGCGCTCAGCAGCAGGACACAACCGAGCAGCAGGGCACGGATCATGAGGTTCGACCTTGCCCGGTGCCTGGCGCCGCCAGGGGCTTGCGGGCCACCACGTTGACCAGGGTTTCCTCGCGCTGGCCCACCGGTGGCGGTTGGCGCAGGCCAAAGCGTTCCAGCAGGCCGAAGTCCTTGGCGCGGCTCCACCACAGGTACGGATAGGACACATTGTCCTCGGAGAACTCGAAGCCTTGCTGGCGAATCATCTGCAAGTACTCGGCGGCGCTTTTCTGCACGTGCATGGGGTGACGGAACAGCCAGCGGATCACCCAGGTATCGATATAGGCCTGGGTGGATTCGGCGAACATCAGGTAGCCGCCGGGCTTGAGCACACGATAGAACTCGGCGAGGGCTTTTTCCTGTTCCACCAGGTGATGGAAGGTCTGGTGGCAAAACAACAGGTCGACGCTGGCATCGTCCAGCTTCAGGGTCGCGCAGTCGCTGCCGATCAGTTCCACCTCCCATTGCTGGCGCCGGGCTTCCTCGGCGCTGAGTTCGAGGCTGTGGGGGTCGGCATCGATGCCGATCAGGCGCTGGGGAGTGAACACCTGGCGCAAGTGCTGGAAGGACTTGCCCTGGCCGCAGCCGGCATCCAGCAGCACCGGGGCGTGCGGCGGCTCGTCGTCGAACAGTGAACGCAGGTCGTTGATCGCCACTCGCAACACGTGGTGCTGCCAGGTATGGCTGCGCAGGAACCAGAAGCCGAAGCGGGTCTCCTCGACGTAGCTGTCGCTCAGGTAGGGCGAGGCCTGGCCGGTCATGGGCGAACCCTCGCATCGGTTGCCGGGGGGACGCTGGCGCTTTGCGCCAGCAGGCGACATTCCATTTCAATGGATGGCATCGGGGCTCCTTGCCGCTGCGGCGGGATTCTGGTTCGGGGAGGCCATGCTGGCCGGCGACCGGCTCACGGTGCTGGCTCCGCTGGCGCAGCGGGGTGCGGTTCATGGCCGGCCCAGGGGGCGAGGATGAAACTGAAAGCCAGGCCGAGGCTGACGGCCAGGCCGAAATTGCTCACCGCCGGGGTGCTGGAGATGGCCAGCAGGCCGAACGACAGCCAGGTGGTCAGCGCCGCCAACAGGGTGCCCAGCAAGCTCACGGCCGCGCCGCCGATCCGCTCGCGCATGAGGATCGCGTAGTCGACGCTGATGGCGGTCACCAGCAGCAGGCCGAACAGACTGAACAGCGTCAGTGGCTGCCCCAGCCAACCGAGGCTGGCCAGGCTGCACAGGGCCGCCAGCAGCGGCAGGGCCACCAGGCGCAAGGCCCCGCCGAAACCGAAGGGCAGGACCAGCACCAGCACGATCAGCACGCAGGAGGCCAGCTTGAGCTCGGCGGCGCTGACCTGGGTGGCGGCGAAGACCTGGTTCAGCTCGCCCAGGCGATCCACCAGCTCGATGCCGGGCAGGTCGCTGGACTGGACTCGCAGCAAGGCCGCGTCGTTCAGGCCCTGCAAGCTGACCAGGGCGGCCACGCCCTCGGCATTGGCGCCGAGCCAGAGTGGCCGGAAGGGTTCGGCCAGCGGCCCTGCCAGCGCGCTGTCGATGTCTGCCAGGGGCAGCTCCTGCAATTGCTTGAGCTCGGCTTGCAGCGCCTGCTCGGGCACGCCCAGCGCCAGCAGTGGCTGCCAGTATTCGGGCAGGCGCTCGAGGGCCGCGCGGACCTGGCGTTGCTGCGCCGGCTGGCTGAGCAACTGGTTGAGCGACAGGTAGCCCTTGAGCTTGTCCAGGCCCACCAGGGGGCGCAGGCGTTCGTCCAGGAGGTCGAGGCGCTCCAGCAGCTGTTGCTGGTCGGCTGCGCGCACCAGGAAGAACTGGCTGGTGGGTTGGTAGCCGGTGATCCGGGCGATGGCCTGGGCCTCTTGCAGCAACTGGGGCGGTGCGCCGACCCACTGGCGGATATCGTTCTTGCTGTCGAGCTGCCACAGGCCCGCCGCGCAGAACAACCCCAGCAGCGCCAGCAGCACCGGGCCCGGCACCCTTGCCAGCAGGGCGCTGCGCAGCCGCAGCAAGCCGGCGGCGACCCGTAGCGGCCACTGCGCCGGGTATAGCTCGACCTTGCGCAGCAGCGCCGGCAGCAGGCACGCGGCCGCCAGGTAGGCGCCCAGCAGGCCGGCGGCGGAGAACACGGCGATCTGGGTCAGGGCCGGGAATGGCGTCCAGGCCAGGGCCAGGTAGCCGATGCAACTGGTGGCCAGGCTCAGGCTCAGGCCCGGCAGGGTCAGGCGCAGGGCCGGCCAGCTGCGCCAGGGCTTGAGGCTCCAGCTCTTGGACAGGTAGTGCAGTGGATAGTCCACGGCCACGCCGATCAGGCTCGAGCCCAGCACCAGGGTCATGACGTGCATGTGCCCGAACAGGGCGACGCAGGCCACGGCGCCGAACAGCATGCCCACCAGCACCGGGACGAAGGCCAGCAAGGCGTGCCAGCGGCGAAAGGCCAGGAGCAGCAGTGCCAGGATGCCCAGGGTCGCGCCTCCGCCGACCCAGGAGATTTCCCGTGAGGCCTGTTGCTGGCCGTTGGCGGCATACAGCAAGCCACTGGCCGCCAGTAGCTGTCCTTGTTGGTGAGCGGCCTGTTCGCGGCTGTGCTGCAGCAGTCCGGCCACCTGCAACGGCAATCGCAGGTCGAAGGCATTGCCGGCGGTATGGGCCCGCAGCAGCACCCAGTGCTTGCCGTCGGCCTCGGCCAGCAGCGCGCCGCTGCCGATGTCCAGTTGCACGCTGGCGTGTTGTGGCTGGCTGGCCTGGATCCGCCCGGTCAGGCCCAGCCAATCATCCTGGCTGGGCACCAGGGTGAAGCCGGCGAAGGGGTCGAACAGGCTCTGCACCCGTTGCTGGATGAAGGCCTGGGGCTGTTCGAGCAACTGCAGGCGGTCCTTGGCCGAAAGCATCGCCAGGCGACCCTGCAACAGTTGCTTGCGCAAGGCCGGCAGGTCGGCCTGCAGGGTCCACTGGACCTTGTCGAACAGGCCGCTGGCCTGCCACTGCCCGGCCAGTTCGCGAGCCAGGTCCAGCGCCTGCTGGCGTTGGGCGTGGCCCACCAGGACCAGGATCTCGCGGTTCAACGGCTCCTGCATGCGCTGTTCGGCCTGCAACTCCAGGGCGTCCGGGGCGGTGCCTGGCACCAGTTCCATGAGGTCGGCCGACAAGGGCGCGCCGTGGCGCCACTGCCAGGCGGCAGTGGCCAGGACCAGGGCCAGCAGGATCAGGAAGAGGCGTGGCAACCAGCGCTCACTCGGCAAAGTCATGGCGTTCCAGGTCGCTCAGGGGTTGGTTGCTGGTGCTGTCCTGCATGATCAACAACGTGCGGTCGCCCTGGGCTTCCAGCAGCTCGATGCGTTGCACCAGGGCGCCGCCGTCGATGTCGATCCGGGTGAAGATCTGCTGGAGCAGCAGTGAACGAGGCAGCAGTTGCAGGTGCCAGTCTTGCGCGGTGCCTTGCAGGCGCAGTTCGAAGTCCCGCTGCAGGCCACTGCTGTCGCCTTGCAGCACGGCCAGGAACAGGCGGTTGTGCTCGGCGCCGGCGCTCTTGCCCGGCAGCATCTGCCAGCCCTCGGCATCGCGGCGGGCGATGCCCTTGGGCGTGATGCGGTAGTCCTGTTGCAATGGGGTCTGCAACAGCCACAGCAGGCCATGCTGGCGGGCCAGGACGAACTGGCCCTTGCTGGTCAGCGGCTGGGGCAGGGCCCGCAGGTGTTTTTCCTGGATGAAACGACCATGGATCACCTCGGGGCGCGACAGCTGCTCGCTCAATCGCTGCAGGTCGAAGTCCTGGGCCTGGGTCAGGGGCGGCACGGCCAGCAGAAGCAGGCAGGCCAGTAGCAAGCGTTGGCAGAAGGTCATGGCAACAGGCGCTCCACGGCGTCGGTGAAGATCTTGGGCGAGGCCAGCTGCATTTCGCGGCTGGCGATTGCCACGGCCACTTGTACCGAGCTGGCGCGGGTCAGGCGCTCGCCCGTGGCCAGGTCGGTGATCAGGTAGTTGATCTTCAGGCGGTTCTCCCATTCCACCAGGCTGGCGCGCACGTTCAGGGTCTGGCCGAACACCGCGCCACGTACATAGCGCAGTTGCAGGTCGATCACCGGCCAGGCGTAGCCGGAGTCGCGCATTTGCTCATAGTTGTGGCCGAGCTTGTCGAGCAGGGCGCAGCGGGCGACCTCCAGGTACTTGACGTAATGCCCGTGCCAGACCACGTGCATGGTGTCGACATCGAAGAACGGCACCAGGATCTGGGTATCGACGTAGATCGCTCCCTGGCTACGCATGCAACCTCCAGTGTTGTGCGGCGATACGTTGCAGGCACAGGCGCAGTTCGCCCTCCAGGGCGCGGTCCTCGATCACCGGTGGAAAATCCTCGGCCAGCTGCTCGCGCATGGCCGCCAGGGCCGCCGGCAAGGCTCGGGCATCGGCTTCGCGGCTGCGCAGCCAGACGCCCTGGTTGGCGGCCAGCAGGGTCGCGGCGGCCACTTGTTCGGTGAGCTCCAGCACGCGCAGCGCATCGCGGGCGGCGATGGTGCCCATGCTCACCTTGTCCTGGTTGTGGCACTCGGTGGAGCGCGAGAACACGCTGGCCGGCAGGGTGTTCTTCAAGGCTTCGGCGGTCCAGGCGCTGGCGCCGATCTGCACCGCCTTGAATCCATGGTTGAGCATGGCCCGCTCGGCCGTCGCGCCGGACAGGTTGCTCGGCAGGCCGTGGTTGTAGCGCACGTCCACCAGCAGGGCCAGTTGCCGGTCCAGCAGGTCGGCGACGTTGGCCACCAGGTTCTTCAGGCTGTCCATGGCGAAGGCGATGTGCCCGCCATAGAAGTGCCCGCCGTGGAGCACCCGCTCGGCCTCGGCGTCGATGATCGGGTTGTCGTTGGCGCTGTTGAGCTCGGTTTCGATGAACGCGCGCAACCAGCCCAGGCTGTCGGCCAGCACCCCCAGTACATGGGGCGCGCAGCGCAGGGAGTAGCGGTCCTGGAGACGATGCAGGGGCGCGGTGGGGGCGTCGATCGCCAGGTCCTGGCGCAGCCAGGCGGCCACCCGGGTCTGGCCCGGATGGGGCTTGGCGGCGAACAGGCGTTCGTCGAAGTGCTCCGGGTTGCCTTGCAGGGCCACCACGTTCAGGGCCGTGATCCGCGTCGCCAGGCGCAGCAGGTAGTCGGCGCGAGCGAAAGCCAGGCAGGCCAGGCCCGTCATCACCGCGGTGCCGTTCATCAGCGCCAGGGCCTCCTTGGGCCGCAGTACCAGGGGCTGCCAGCCCAGCTCGCGGTGTACGTCGACCGACTCGCGGCGTTCGCCACGGAACAGCACCTGGCGCTCCCCGGACAGGGTGGCGGCCACGTAGGACAGCGGCGTCAGGTCGCCACTGGCGCCCACCGAGCCTTCCTGGGGGATCAGCGGCAGGATGTCCAGGTCGAGGAAGGCTTGCAGGCGTTCCAGCAACTCCACGCGCACTCCGGACATGCCGTGGCACAGCGACTGCAGGCGCGCCGCCAGCACCGCCCGGGTCGCCTGGGGATCGAGCAACTGGCCCAGGCCGCAGCCGTGGAAGGTGTACAGGTGCCGGGGTAGCGCCTCGACATGCTCCAGTGGCACCGCCACCACGCAGGAGTCGCCGTAACCTGTGGTCACGCCGTAGATCACCCCTTCCTTGTCCAGCAGGGAGTCGAGGAACTGCGCGCCCTTGGCGATACGCTGGCGCCAGGCCGCATCGGCTTGCAGGCGCGCTGGCGCCCGGCGGTTGGCCAGGGCCAGCACGTCCTCGATGCGCAAGGGATGTTCGCCGAAGGTGACCGGCTCAGGAGTCGAGGTTGTCATCGGTTTTCCAGAATGGGTAGAAGTTGAACCACTGTTGCGGGGCTTGCAGGCAGTACTGGCCCAGGCGCTCGGCATAGCGCGCGGCCCAGTGGGCGATCACTTGCTGGCGGTCGTTGCGCTTCCACTGCACGGCCTCGGTGAAAGGTTCGAGGATCACTCGGTAGCGCCCCTGCTGCTTGAGGCAGAGCAACAGGTTGACCGGGCACTTGAGCAGCCCGGCCAGCAGCCAGGGCCCCTGGGGAAAGGCCGCCGGCTGGCCGAGGAAGTCCACCTGCACGTTGCGCCCGCCGTGCAGCGGCACGCGGTCGCCGGCGATCGCCAGCCACTCGCCGCGCTCCAGGCGCTGGCTCAGTTGCAGCATGATCGCCGGGTCCAGCTCGCTGACCTGGACCAGCCGCAGGTTGCTGGCCCCGGCCTCGCCCAGGAGGCGGTTGAAGCGTTCGGCATGCCGGGTATGCACCAGCACGTTCATGGTCACCTGCTCGCCGAGTTCGGCCAGGGCCCGGCAGACTTCCAGGTTGCCCAGGTGCGCGCCCACCAGCAGTTGCCCGCGTTCGCCGCGCAGTTGCTGGCGCAGGCCCGCCGGGTCGAGGATCTCGATCTGTTCCAGGCGCAGCTTGCCGTTCCACACATCGAGCTTGTCCAGCAGGGCCTCGGCGAAGGCCATGAACTGACCGAATACCCGGCGCTGGCTGGGCAGCAGGTCTTCGCGCTGGTGGAAGCGGGCCAGGCGCAGCTGGTATTGCCAGATGCTGCGGCGGGCGCTGCGGCCGAACAGGAAGAAGTACAGGACGATGGCGTACAGCAGCGGGCTCAGCACCCGGCGGCCCAGGGTCCGTACGCCGAAGGCGGTGAGTTTCATCAGCCAGAAGCTGCCGCGTTCGCGGCGTTCGGCCCAATGCCTGTTGGAGGAGGGCTCGCGGTTCATGTGCGCCACCGCCGCCAGAGAATCAGAGGCAGGCGCGCGAGCATGCCGAAGAACAGCTTGGCGTGCATCCTGGAGATCAGGGCGTTGTCGTGCCACAGGCGAAAGTGCGAGAGGCCGTCCTGGGGATAGTGGACCCGGGTCGGCAGCCAGAGCATGGCCTGGTTGCGCCAGGACAGGCGCACGAGGATTTCCGGGTCGAAGTCCATGCGCCGGCCCAGGGCCACTGAATCGACCAGGGCCAGGGTCGGTACCAGGGGATAGACCCGGAAACCGCACATGGAGTCCGGGATCTGCAACGACAGGCTGTTGATCCACACCCAGACATGGGTCAGGTAGCGGGCATAGAGGCGGCCCTTGGGCACGCTGGCGTCGTACTGTGGATAACCGCAGACCAGGGCCTGGGGCGACTGGCGCGAGCAGTGGATGAAGTTATCCACAGCGCTCAGGTCGTGCTGGCCGTCGGCGTCCACTTGCAGGGCATGGCTGAAGCCCAGGCGTGCGGCCTCCCGCAGCCCGGCCATGACCGCGCCGCCCTTGCCCTGGTTGACCGCCAGGCGCACCAGGAATACTTGCTCGCGCTCGGCCAGGCGTTGCAGCACGCTGGCGCACCCGGGGCTGCTGGCGTCGTCCACCAGGATGCAGGGCAGACCCTGTTCCCGCAGGGCGTCGACCACCGCCGGCACGGCGCCCTCGTGGTTGTAGACCGGGATCACCGCGCAAGGGTTATGCACAGGCGCCTGGCTGGACAAATTATCCACAGCTGCCCTCCAGCAGGATACGGCCGCTGGAACAGGCGGCCCCGGCATTGAGGTAGGCGAAGTACAGCTTCTGGCGCTGGGTGTCGAAGCGCAGGTTCAACTGGATGCGATCGCCGGGGCGTATCAGTTGCTGGAACTTCAGCACTTCCATGCCGGCGAAACGACCCGGCAGTTCCAGCAGGCGCTGGCCGAGGGCCAGGGCCCAGTCCACCTGCACCACCCCGGGAAGAATCGGCGCCTGGGGAAAATGCCCGCTGAAATAGGCCAGGTCCGGGGGGATCGCCAGTTGCAGCTGCCACTCGTCGTCCTGCTGCAATTGGGCCAGGACTTCCGGCTCCCGCGGGCGCGGCGCCTGGAGCAGGGCCTGGACCTGGGCCTGGGGCAGCTTGCCCTGGGCGGTGAGCGGCAACTGGCGCAGCAGGCGCCAGCGCCGGGGCAGGGCCAGGGCCTCGCAATGCTGGGCCAGGTGCTGGCGCAGGGCCTGGACCAGGTGGCGCCGGCCCTGGTTGCGCAGTACATGCAGGCCGGCTTCGTCGAGCACCAGCAGGGCGCCCAGATAGGCACGGTTCTCCTCGATCACCCCAAGGCGGGCCTCGGCGACCCAGGCATGGCTTTCCAGGGCCTGCTCCAGCATGGGCAGGGAGATGCGTTTTTCTTCCAGCTTGACGATGCGGTCCAGGCGCCCCAGCAGTTCGAAGCGGCCGTCGGTGGCGATTCGCGCGGCATCGGCACTGTGTTCCACGTGTCCGGCCGGCAGGTAGGGCGAGGCGATCAACAGCGCGCCGTCGGCATCCTGGCCCAGTTGCACATCGGCGAAGGGTTGCCACAGGGTCGCGCCCTGGCGCCAGGCGATCCCGCCGGTCTCGGAGCTGCCGAGGATCTCCGTGGGCCATTGCCCCAGGCGCTGCTGCAAGCTCGCGGCGGCGGGGCCGGGCAAGGCGCCGCCGGAAGAAAATACCCGCCGGACCTGGCTCAGGGCCGGCCAGTCGAGGTTGTCGCCCATGCGCTTGAGCAGTGCCGGGCTGGCCACCCAGGCGAATGCCGGGCATTGGCGGCTGGCCCGTTGCAGGTCTTCGGGGAACGCCAGTTGGCGCCGCAGGAACGGGCGACCGGCGCACAGTGGCCAGAGCACCCGGAACAGCAGGCCATAGATGTGCTGGGTGGCGACGCTGCCGATGATCCAGGCCGGGCCCAGGTCGTGGCCCCAGAGTTGCTCCAGGGCCTGTACTTCATTGGCCAGCTGGCGCAGTCGCTTGTCGATGCGCTTGGGTTCGCCGCTGGAACCGGAGGTGCACAGGCTCAGGCGGCAGGTGTCCAGGTCCAGTTCGGCCGCCGCCAGGGGGCTGGTCGCGGTTGCCGGCAGCAACGGGTCCTGGTCGGTCAGCCACAAGTCGACCTCCGTCGCCCAGCGCTGGCGGGTCTGGGCTTGCAGGTCGGCGGGCAGCAGCACGCTGGCCCCGGCACGCCAGGCGCCGAGCAGGGCCACCGCCAGCTCCACGGCATCTTCCAGGTGGATCGCCACGCGCTCGACGTGCCGCTCCCGGAGGGTCGCGGCCAGGCCAAGGGCCCGGGCCTGCAGGGTCGCAAGGTCGATCTCGGGATGGGCGCTGGCCAGCCGTGGCCCTTGTGTCCCGAGCAGGAGCCGCTCAAGGGGAATCCAGTTCATCTACGGCCTCTTACCCGTTGGCGCAACAGCCATTCGGTAGCGAACAGCAAACCCATCAGCCCGTAGGCGATCAGGCCGTTGTACAGCATCCACCAGTCCAGCGGCGCCCAGAGTGTCAGGGCGGCGGCGACCAGGCCGTTGCAGAGGAAGAACAGACTCCAGGCGATGGTCACCTGGCGGGTGTAGCGTACGGCCTGTGGCGGCAGCTCCGGTTCGCTGAGGCGGGCCAGGCGCTCGGCCACTGGCGGGCCATGCTTGAGGCTCAGGCCGAACAGCCCCAGCATGCAGGCGCTGATCAGCACCGGGTACCAGCGCAGCAGCCCCGGGCGGTCGAACCAGGCCAGCAACAGGCAGAAGACAAGCGCGGCACCGGCCATCCACAGGCTGCCGGGACGGCGCTCACCGGTCAGTGCCCGGACCAGCCACAGGCTGCCCAGCAACAGGCCGAACTGCCATGGCGCGAAGTGCTCCATGCCGAAGTACACGGCGAAGGGATAAAGCAGGCCGGCCAGCAACAAGCCCAGGCCGATCAGGCGGTTCATGCGGCCGGCTGGACCAGACGATAGACCGCCTCGACCACGTCGTTGACGGTACGTACCGACTTGAACTCCTCGGCGGCGATTTTCTTGCCGGTCTGGCGCTTGATGTGGTCGATCAGGTCGACGGCGTCGATGCTGTCGATTTCCAGGTCCTGGTACAGGTTGGAGTCCAGGCTGATGCTCGATGGCTCCACTTCGAAGAGTTCGACCAGGGCATCGCGCAGGGTATTGAAGATGTCGTCACGGGTTTGCATGGTCGGTTCTCAAGCTGCCTGTTTTGCGCTGACGAAGGCCGCGAGGCTCGCCACGTTGCTGAAGTGATTGCGGGTGTCCTTGGCGTCGGCGTCGATCTTGATGCCGTATTTCTTCTGGATCGCCAGGCCCAGCTCCAGGGCGTCCACCGAATCCAGGCCGAGGCCTTCGCCGAACAGTGTCTGCTGGTCGCCGATGTCCTGGGCGCTGATGTCTTCCAGGCCCAGGGCATCGATGATCAGCCGTTTGATTTCAAGCATCAGGTCCGGGTGCGTATCGCTCATCTTTGGCGAGCTCCTTGGTGAAATAGTGGTGCAAGTGCTCATTGAGCTTGCGCGAAGCCTGGGGCGCCGGGCCCTGGGCGGCAAAGGTCTGTGGGTCTATATCGGCACCGACGTGAAAACTGAAGTGCACCCGGCGTTGCGGGATCCGGTACCAGGGCTCGGCCTTGGTCAGTGTGCTGGGGCTGACCCGGATCACCACGGGTGTGATGAGCTTGGCACCGCGCAGGGCGATCGCCGCCGCGCCCCGATGAAAGGCCGGCGCGGCGCCGGGCGGGGTGCGGGTGCCCTCGGGAAAGACGATCAGCGTCTGGCCTTCGTGCAGAGCCCCGCAGGCGTTCTCGAGCATCTCCAGGCTGCCGTCGTTGCTGATGTACTGGGCCGCGCGCACCGGGCCGCGAGTGAAGGGGTTGTTCCACAGGCTGTCCTTGACCACGCAGTTGGCGTCGCGCACCAGGCCGATCAGGAACACCACGTCGATCAGCGACGGGTGGTTGGCGATGATCATCTGGCCTGGGCGCCCCAGTTGCCCGGCGCCCTGGACCTCATAGGTGAGTACGCCGCTCCTGGCCATCCAGCGGATGAACAGCCAGAACAGCCGGCTGATGGTCTTGCGCGCCCGCAACCGCTGGCGCAGGGCATCCCCGGGCAGGCAGGCGTGCAGCGGGAAGATCACCAGGCGCAGGCATAAACCACCTATTCCGAACACCGCAAAGCTCAGCGCCGTGGCCACCAGGCGCCAGTAATAGGCATCGCGCCCCTTGGCCTTCACTGGTTGCGTTGCCAAGTCCATGTGCGATTCATCCAGGCATGTTGGCAATAAGATTGCGGCCCGAGCAGGGTACGCAACAGGTTCAGGGCGTGGGGCCATTGGGCTGGAGCCTGGCTCCGGGCGCCGGTGCCATCCAGGGACAACTGCCAATCCTCGCCGGGGGTCAGCAGCAGGCCCAGGGCATAGGGAAAGGGCACGTCGTCGATCCAGTCGGCGTAGGCCTGGGGGGGCTGCTCCTCGGTGATCACCAGCAGTACGTGGGGCGCGCCGTCGGCCAACAGCGCCGCGGCTTCCAGCATACCGTGCTCCAGGCCGTCCCCGGCCGCGGCCAGGGCAGTCATCTCGCTGGTCTCGCCACGCATGATGGACCACAGGCCGATCACCGCGTTGTGCACCGAGAGGCTGAACTGGGTGGGCGACAACGGTTGCTCGGCGGCCAGGTCGCTGAGGATCTCCAGGGTCCGCGGGGTTTCGCCATGGCGGGAAATGAACACCAGGGGCAGGCGCTCGAGGCCCTCGGCCAGGGGCCAGCCAACGCTGAAGGCCATGCGGGCCAGGCGACTGAGGCGGCGGCGCTGCATGGCGGGCAGGAAGGAAACGTCCGGAGCGCTATCGCTGCTGGCCGGCAGGACCGGCTGCTGGCACCAGGCCTGCCAGGCGTCCACGCCCTCGAGCCCAGGGGCCCACGCACGCCATCGAGCGATATTGAACTTGATCACTTGGTTTCATCCCGCCCCTGCGGGCTTTCTTGACGTGGTGCGGCGCTGGGGATGGCGCCTGGCCAGGATGACGCGTAAGCGCCAGTGGCGCGCATTATCCCGGTGCAACAGTCATGTAGCAAATGCCGGATGGGCTGCTGGTCGCAAATGAGAAGAATCTGCCGTGGAGCGAAGAGTCCCTTCGCCGCTATCGGCTTTCGGGGCCTTGTGCAGGCGCCTGGCAGCGGGGCTGGCGCAGTAGCCGGCCGGTCCCGGGATAGCCGGCCGAACTTATGCTGCCGAGGTAGCTAAGGGGCGGCGGGGGCTACTACACTCGGGGATCTTTGATACACGGAGGTCTAGCTATGCGGCGCGTGGTGTTCAATCAGAAAGGTGGCGTGGGCAAGTCGAGCATTGCCTGCAATCTGGCGGCGGTCAGCGCCAGCGAGGGCTATCGCACCTTGCTGGTGGACCTCGATGCCCAGGCCAACTCGACCCAGTACCTCACCGGCCTGACCGGCGAGGACATTCCCATGGGCATCGCCGACTTCTTCAAGCAGACCCTGTCCTCCGGGCCGTTCTCCAGGAAGAACCAGGTGGACATCTACGAGACGCCGTTCGACAACCTGCATGTGGTGACCGCCACGGCCGAGCTGGCGGACCTGCAGCCCAAGCTGGAGGCCAAGCACAAGATCAACAAGCTGCGCAAATTGCTCGACGAGTTGTCCGAGGATTACGAGCGGATCTACCTCGACACCCCGCCAGCTCTGAATTTCTATGCGGTATCGGCGCTGATCGCGGCCGATCGCGTGCTGATTCCCTTCGATTGCGACAGCTTTTCTCGCCAGGCCCTGTACGGCCTGCTGGCCGAGATCGAAGAGTTGAAGGAGGACCACAACGAAGAGCTCGAGGTCGAGGGTATCGTGGTCAACCAGTTCCAGGCCCGGGCCAGCCTGCCGCAACAGATGCTCGACGAGCTGATTGGCGAAGGCCTGCCGGTGCTGCCGGTGTACCTGGCCAGCTCGGTGCGCATGCGTGAATCCCACCAGGCCAGCCTGCCGCTGATCCATCTCGATCCACGGCACAAGCTGACCCAGCAGTTCGTCGACCTGCACAACCTGCTGGAAAACGCCTGAGTTTCAAGTGGCCATGGGCGCTGGGCGTGGCCTGCGCTTCATGGCGTTCTCTCAAATCCCCTGGCTGCGCAACCAGCCGATCAACTGCGGCAAGGGCAGGGCACCGCTTTGCCGGGCCACTTCCCGGCCATTTTTGAACAGGATCAGGCTTGGAATCGAGCGAATGCCCAACTGTGCCGAAAGCTGCTGGTTGGCTTCGCTGTCCAGCTTGGCCAGGCGGCATTTGCCGCTCAGTTGCGCCGCGGCCTGCTGGAAGGTCGGCGCAAAGGATTTGCACGGCCCGCACCAGTCCGCCCAGACATCCACCAGCAGCGGCAGGTCGCCCTTGACCTGGCTGGCGTAGTCGCCCTGTTGCAAGTCAAAGGGTTTGTCCAGCAACACCTCGGCCTTGCAGCGCCCGCACTTGGGGTGGTCGCCCAGGCGCTCGGCGGGGATGCGGTTGAGGCCGTTGCAGTGCGGGCAGGGGATCAGCAGTGGGTCGGTCATGGGGGCTCCGGGTCAGTGGCCAATGGCACCTATCTGGAGCCGTGGCGCGCATTTATCAAGACGCGGGGCCGGTGGATGCATCCGCTCACATATCGGAGCCCTGTCCCTGGGCTCCTATCTCTTAGGATTGGCAGGACATCGACCGCTGGTCTATTCATGATTATCGCAACTTGCGATTGACCGGCTTTCTGGCTAGCTTTCATAGCAATATGCGATAGGGACATTGCATGCGAGGGATCACTGCAAAACGTATATGGGAGGCCAAGGAGAAATGGCCGCAGTCAGCCAAGGCGCTGGATGATTGGTACCGACTGATCAAGAGCAATAGCTTTGCCGATTTCTCGGCAATCAAGGCCATGTTCCCGGCTGTGGACAAGGTCGGTCCATTACATGTCTTCGATGTTGGTGGCAACAAGCTGAGGTTGATTGCCGTCCTGCGCTACACCACCCAGAAACTCTATATCAGGTACATATTGAACCACCGTGAGTACGACCGAGGGCAATGGAAGGAGGGATGACAATGAGTGTGTTGATCAAGCAGGCGGCCGAGCACTGGCAATTCGTTGCGCCATTGCTACGCAAGCCTCGGACCGAAGAAGACTATGATCGACTGGTCCAGGCTCTGGATGAGTTGCTGGACCTTACGGGGGATGATGAGGCTCATCCTCTGAACAGCCTGCTGGAGATCATTGGTGACTGGATCGAGGCGTATGACCTCGAACACCGGCCTATCCCCAAGGCTAGTGGCATCGATGTACTGCGTTACTTGATGCGCGAGCACGGCCTGACCCAGAGCGACCTGCCCGGGGTCGGGGCGCAATCGGTGGTTTCCGAAGTGCTCAGTGGCAAGCGCCAGCTCAACCTGCGGCAGGTGCGCTGGCTGTCCGAGCGCTTCAAGGTGGCGATGGAAGTGTTCGCCTGACTCAGGACGAACAACTGATCTCCAGGTGCTTGCCCCAGTCCGGCGGTCGCTTGGCGTAGTTGTCCATGCCGGCCTGTTCCTCGAACGGTCGGCTCAGCACCTGGTGCAGGCGCCGCACTTCGCTGTAGTCGCCCGATTCCGCGGCCTCGATGGCCTGCTGCGCCAGGTAGTTGCGCAGGATGTACAGCGGATTGACCGCGTGCATGCGCGCCTGGCGCTGTTCCTGGCCCTGCAGCGGATCGCGGGCCACCCGTGCGACGTACGACTCGGCCCAGGCATCGAAGCCCTTGAGATCGACGAAGTCGTCACGCAACTGCGCCACGGCCAGCTCCGGCGCCGTGTCCCCCAGGCGGCGGAAGAACAGGCTGTAGTCCACGGCGCTGCCCTGCATCAGTTGCAGCAGCCGTTCCACCAGTTGCTGGTCGGCATCCTCGGCTTGGGTCAGGCCCAGGCGCCGGCGCATCAGGTCCAGGTAGTGGGCCTGGTACAGCGGCAGGAACAGGCCCAGGGCTTCACGCAGGTCCTCGACCGCAATCAATGGGGTCAGGGCCTGGGCCAGGGCGCTGAGGTTCCATTGGCCGATGGGCACCTGGTTGCTGAAGGAGTAGCGGCCCTGGTCGTCGGAGTGGTTGCAGATAAAGTGTGCATCGAAGTCGTCGAGGAAGGCGAAAGGGCCGAAGTCGAAGGTGATGCCCAGGATCGACATGTTGTCGGTGTTCATCACGCCGTGGCAGAAGCCATAGGCTTGCCATTTGGCAATCAGCTCGGCATTGCGCTCGACGATCTCGCGGAACATCGCCAGGTAGGGCTGGGGCTGGTGCCGGCAGTCGGGAAAGTGCTGGGCCAGTACGTACTCCGCCAACTGGGTGTGCTGCTCGGACTTGCGCGTGTAGTAGAAATATTCGAAATGCCCGAAGCGAATATGACTGGGCGCCAGGCGCAGGAGCATGGCGCCGCGCTCCTGCTTCTCGCGCCATACCGGGGTGTCCGAGCCGATCACGCACAGCGCCCGGCTACTGGGAATACCCAGGGCATGCAGGGCCTCGGAGGCGAGGAACTCGCGGATCGACGAACGCAGCACCGCACGGCCATCGCCCATGCGCGAATAAGGTGTCTGGCCGGCGCCCTTCAGGTGCAGGTCCCAGTATTGGCCGGCATCGTTGCGTACTTCCCCCAGCAACAAGCCACGGCCGTCCCCCAGTTGGGGGTTGTAGGAGCCGAACTGGTGCCCGGAATAGACCATCGCCCGGGGTTCGGCCTCGGACCACAGCTTGTGCCCGCCGAACAGCTCGGCGAACACCGGGCTTTCGGCGACGGCGGGGTCCAGGTCCAGCAGGGCCATGGCGGCCGGGCTGGCCACCACCAGGCGCGGGTTGTCCAGGGGCTCGGGCAGCACATGGGTCGAGAAGGCATCGCCCAGGCGGGCGAAGCGATTGTCGAAGGTCAGTTCGTCGAGGGCTTTCAACGGCCATCTCCCAGCAGAATGTCCGACCATTCTGCTGGGCAAAGCCGTTCGCGTCGAGTTCGCCGGGCGTTACGGGGCTGGCTTTTCCGGCGCTGGTGGGTCCTGGGGTTTTTCCGGGCCAATGGGCACCATCTTGTACTCCTGGCCGTGGAGGTTCTTGAGGTAGACCTCCATCTGCCGGAACGAGATGTTGATGTGCTGCTTCTTGAACTCGCGACTGATGAAGCGGTTGACCTCGTCGATCACCGGGTTGCGGTCGCCCAGTTCGCGCACGTGCATGCGCAGTTCGTGGTCCAGGGTGCTCTCGCCGAAACTGAGGAAGTACACCTGGGGTTCCGGCTCCTTGAGTACCCGTGGGTTCTCCCGGGCGGCCTTGAGCAGCAGTTCCTTGACCAGGTCCAGGTCCGAGCCGTAGTCGACGCCGAGTTTCAGGGTCACGCGAGTGATGGTGTCGGTCAGCGACCAGTTGATCAGTTGCCCGGTGATGAAGGTCTGGTTCGGGACGATGATGTCCTTGCGGTCGAAGTCGGTGATGGTGGTGGCGCGGATGCGGATCCGGCTCACGGTGCCCGAGAGGTTGCCGATGGTGATGGTGTCGCCGATCCGCACCGGGCGCTCGAACAGGATGATGATGCCGGAAATGAAGTTGGCGAAGATCGCCTGCATGCCGAAGCCCAGGCCTACCGATAGCGCGGCCACCAGCCATTGCAACTTGTCCCAGCTGACGCCGAGGGTCGACAGGGTGGTGACGAAGCCGATCCCGGCAATGGCATAGGAGAGCAAGGTGGTGGTGGCGTAGGCACTGCCCTGGGCCAGGTTCAGCTTGGACAGCACCAGCACTTCCAGCAGGCCCGGCAAGTTGCGCGCCAGGGCGAAGGTGATGCCGACGATGATCAGTGCGCCGAGCAGGTCGCCGATGCTGATGGGCACCATGCTCATGTTGGCGCCGGTGCCGCTGGTGTACTCGTAGAGGGTCACCCGGTCCAGGTAGGAGAACACCGAGATCAGGTCGGCCCAGACCCAATACAGGGCCACCATGAAGCCACCCAGCAGGGCCAGGCGGATCAGGCGCAGGGACTGTTCGTTGACCTTCTCGATGTCCATGGTCGGCTCCTCGACCACCGCTTCACCGCTTTCCCCGGCCTCCTTGGCCGCCTGGCGCTTGCTCAAGGCGCGCTGGTAGGCCAGGCGCCGCGCCGCGACGGCCAGGCCGCGCACGAAGGTGGCCTCGACCACCAGCCACAGCATCAAGAGGTACAGGGTGTTGATCAGGCGGTCGCTGAGCTTCAGGGCGGTGTAGTAGAAGCCGAAGCACACCGCGATGAACAAGGCGATCGGCAGCAGGGTGAACAGCAAGCCCACGGCCTTGCGGAACAGCGAGGCGTTCTCGTGGGTCGGGCTGCTGAGCAGCAGGCGACTGAGCAGCCAGGCCATCAGGGCATAGCAGGTTAGTACCACGGCGATGCCCAGTACATCCTCGGCCAGGGCCGCGGGCTGCAACTCGGCCACCGTGACCACCGCCACCAGGGCCAGGACGACCAGGCCCAGGCGGCGGATCCAGCCACGCAGGAACTCCACCTGGGGTTTCTCCCAGCGGAAATGCAACTCGGCCACACCACCGGGAGCGAGGATCCGATAGGCGGTGTAGAACACCAGCCAGGCCTGGGCGATCTGCAACAGCGCCGCGCCCAGGGTGGCGTTCTGCCCCCGGGCATCGATCTGCAAGGCATAGCCGCACAGCGCCAGGCCCAGGGCCAGGGGCATCGCCAGCAGGACGTTGACCAGGATCGCCAGGGGCGTGTGCCACTGGCTGTCACGTTTGAAATGGCCGATATCCTTGTGCACCTTGCTCAGGCGCGCATACAGGCTCTTGCGCCGCCACAGCAGGGCGCCGATCAACAGCAGCAGGGGCAGGAACAGCAAGGGCTGCTGCACCAGCGCGTCGATCAGCTCGCTGAAGCTCGAGGCCCAGGGCAAGGTGGTGACCTGGTACTGCAAGCGATCGGGTACCTGGCGCAGCCATGCGGTGTCCAGTGGCTTGTTGCTGGGGATCCAGAACATCTGCTCGTCGAGGGTCGCCCGCAGGGTCTGGGTGGTGCTGAGCAGTTGCTTCTGGTTCAGCTGCAGGGTGATGGACTCGTTGAGCAGTGCGCTCAATTCGCGGTTCAGGCGGTCCAGCAGGTCGACCCGGGTATTGGCCAGTTCCAGCAGGGTCTTGCGCAACTGCGGGGTGACTTGCTCGGGCGGCTGGTTCTTGAGCAGGTTGTCGACGTAGGCGGTGGGGCTGCTGAGCAGCTCGCGCTGCTGGCTGACCTCGAACTGGTAGAGGCGGATATCGGCGATATTGTTCGCCAGGTCGCGGTCGACCTTCAGCCGGGGCAGGGCCTGTTTCTGCTTGTAGAGGATCTTGGACAGCAACAGGCTGCCCTTGAGCACGCTGATCTGCTCGTCCAGCGCCGCGGCGACCTGGGTCACGTTGTCCAGTTGCTGCTTGGTCTGCAGGTTGCGCTGGGTCTGTTCGTTGAGTTGGTCGGTGAAGTGCAGCAAGTAGTCGGAGGCTTCGAGATTGATGGCGCTCTCGGTGGCCAGCAGGCTGCTGCCGCCGGCTTTCTGCGCTTCGATGGATTGCTGGGTGACCGTCTCCTGGGACTGGGCCAGGCGCTTCTGGTTGATCAGGGTCTGCAGGTCCTGGGTTTCCTGCTCCAGGCGCGCGATCTTTTCCACCAGCAGGTCGTGCTGGCTGCTGCCCAGGTCTTGCAGCTGGCTGTTGCCTGCCAGTTCCTGGCGGCGCAGCGGGATCAAGGCATTGATCGCCGCCAGCTCGGCATTGAGCAGGTTGCGCTGGTCGCTGCTCAGCAGCTTGCCGTTGTCCTTGCCCGCCTTGAGGATGGTGTTGATCTGCAGGATTCGCGTCTGGGCGTTGCTGATCTCGGCCTGGGCCCGTTCGGGGCGGGTCTGGGCGCTGATGGTCAGGCTGTTGGAATGGGCCAGGGCTTTTTGCAGTTCACCCTGGGCGGTGGTGCGCTCGGCCAGCAGTTGCTCCAGCTGCGTCACGCTCAGCGTGGCATAGCGCTGGGTCACCGGCACCACCTTGCTGGCCTTGAGGCGCTCCAGCTCGCGCTGGTTTTCCAGGGTCTGGCGTGGAGCGTTGGCCAACTGCTGCTTGAGTTCCGGCAGACGCTGTTCGTAGTCCTGCAGGTTGGCCAGTTGGTTCAGGGTGTTCTGCAAAATGGTCTGCAGGGCCTTCTGATCGACCTCCGACAGCTTGCGCTCGGCGATCTTGTCCAGGCTTTGCTGGACCGCCTCGGCGCTGGGCGGGTCGCCGCCCTGTGCGGCGCCGACAGAGAGACTCAGGCCCAGCAGGGCGATCGCGAAAAACTTATGCAAGGTCGGCATATATATCGGTCAAGCAAGTAGGAATAGAGGAGCGCGCTGGCTGGTAGGAACCTGCCGCGCTTGCGAGTTTAGAGGAAGAGTCCGGGGCCGGGGCGACTTCCTTCGGGGAATCTGACGCCGACCTTGCCGATCTTGTTCCCGTCCATCACTGCGACGGTCCAGATAGTGTTGTTCCACTCCACCTGGTCGCCGACCACCGGCGCACCGCCGACTTTCTGGGCGATGAATGCCGCCAGCGGCATGTTCGCATCCTGGCCGTCGAGCTTGAGGCCGTAGAGCGCCGAGACCGCGCCCAGCTGGGCGTCGCCTTCGAGGACGAAGTCGCCGAAGAAGCGCAGGTCCAGGCCGCGTTCCGGGGCTTGGCTGAAGAGTTTGCCCAGGGCCGGAAGGTTGTGTTCATGGCCGATCACGCACAGCAGGTCATCGGCCTCCAGCACCGTGCTACCCGACGGGTGGAGCAACTGCTGGCCGCGAAACAGGGCGGCGATCCGCGTGCCTTCGGGCATCTTCAGTTCCCGCAGGGCTGCGCCGATGCACCATTTCTCCGCGCCCAGGCGATAGACGAACAGCTCCCACTCGCTGGTGACATGGACTTCCAGGGCGGCCCGGGAAATCGGTGCCGGCTCCGGCGGCACCGTGACCTTCAGCCACTTGGCCACCCACGGCAGGCTGGTGCCCTGCAATAGCAGGGAGATCAGCACGATGAAGAACGCCAGGTTGAAGTACAGCTGGGCGTTGGGCAGGCCGGCCATCAGCGGGAACACCGCGAGAATGATCGGTACCGCGCCCCGCAGCCCGACCCAGGAGATGAAGGCTTTTTCCCGGCCATGGAAGGCCCGGAATGGCAGCAGCCCCACCAGTACCGACAACGGCCGGGCGAACAGGATCATCCACAATGCCAGGCCCAGGGCCGGTAGGGCGATGGGCAGCAGGTCGTGGGGGGTGACCAGCAGCCCCAGCACCAGGAACATGCCGATCTGCGCCAGCCAGGCCATGCCGTCGAGCATGTGCAGGATGCCGTGGCGGCTGCGTACCGGCCGGTTGCCGATCACCAGGCCGCACAGGTACACCGCGAGGAAACCGCTGCCATGCAGGGCGTTGGTCAGGGCGAACACCACCAGCCCGCCGGCGATCACCAGGATCGGGTACAGGCCGTTGGCCAGGTGGATGCGATTGACCAGCTGCAGCATCAGCCAGCCGCCGCCGAGGCCGATCACCGCGCCGATGCCGAATTCGCGGACCAGATCCACCAGCAGGCTCAAGTGCAAGCCGGTATGGCCATTGGCGAGCATGTCGATCAGGGTCACGGTGAGGAACACCGCCATCGGGTCGTTGCTGCCGGACTCGATCTCCAGGCTCGCCGTCACCCGCTCGTTGAGGCCCTTGCCTCCCAATAGCGAGAACACCGCCGCGGCGTCGGTGGAGCCGACGATGGCGCCGATCAGCAGGCCCTGGATCAGGTTGAGGTCGAATAGCCAGGCCGCGGCCATGCCGGTCAGCCCGGTGGTGATCAGCACGCCCACCGTGGCCAGCGAGAGCGCCGGCCACAGGGCTACGCGAAAGCTCGCGACCCGGGTGCGCAGGCCGCCGTCCAGGAGGATCACCGCCAGGGCCAGGTTGCCCACCAGGTAGGCGGTCGGATAGTTGTCGAAGATGATCCCGCCGCCGTCGACGCCGGCGGTCATGCCCACGGCAAGGATGATCACCAGGATCGGGATGCCCAGGCGGGAGGAGAGGGAACTGACCAGGATGCTCGCACCTACCAGCAACGCGCCGATCAAGAACAGGCTGTTGATGGTCGTCGCATTCAAAGGCAGTACTCCAGAGCGGAAAAGGCGGGCGCGAACTGACCATGCAGTCTGCGTGCCATCGATTCTAACCTGCTGAAATGTGCCGCTGTCAAAAGCTTTTCATGGCAGCGACGCAGGCCCCGGCGGACGGTATCCGTCGGGGCTTTGGCCGGGTTTGCGAGGGCCTTCAGAGGTTGAAGCGGGCGACCATGCTGTTGAGGTCCACGGCCAGGCGCGACAGCTCGTTGCTGGCTGCACTGGTCTGGTTGGCGCCAGTGGCCGATTGCACCGACAAGTCGCGGATGTTCACCAGGTTGCGGTCCACTTCGCGGGCCACCTGGGCCTGCTCTTCGGCGGCGCTGGCGATCACCAGGTTGCGCTCGTTGATTTCGATGATCGCGCTGTTGATGGTGTCCAGGGACAGGCCGGCGCCCCGGGCGATGTTCAGGGTCGACTCG
>NZ_JBJJLO010000059.1:0-37931 GCF_046230915.1 Pseudomonas sp. KCJK8993 | reverse complement strand
ATTCGGACCTAAGCGTGATACGTGCAAAAGCCTTCTTGCCAGCCTGACAGACGTAGGTAGAACCCAACACGCATATAAAGGCACGATCCACTACCCGACCATCTACACGCACGCCGCCAGATCCCAGAAGATCGCGAGCTGCTGCGGAGTTCTTCACCAGCCCCGCTTTATTAAGGACGGCAGCAATCGGCATATCCTC
The DNA here is from genome assembly GCF_046230915.1 of Pseudomonas sp. KCJK8993. Lineage (NCBI taxonomy): Bacteria > Pseudomonadati > Pseudomonadota > Gammaproteobacteria > Pseudomonadales > Pseudomonadaceae > Pseudomonas > Pseudomonas sp. KCJK8993. The sequence continues at coordinate 37,732 of NZ_JBJJLO010000059.1, read as the reverse complement.
ATCCGCTACCAACTCAACTTCAGGCAGATCATCCGGAAGCTCGCCATCCTTCATGCGGTTACCGGCGGCACGATGAGCATTCGCAGCAGCCTCCTCACCATGGAAACGAGCCACGATCTCTTCAGCCAGCTTGATCTTGATATCACGCGGGTTGGCACCGGCCTCCACATCAGCCCGGAATGCATTGATTTCATCCATCGAGCGAAAGCTGAGCAGCTCGAAATAGCGCCACATCAAGGCATCAGGGATGGAAACCAGCTTGCTGTACATCACCCCCGGCGCTTCCTGGATACCTACATAGTTACCCAGGGACTTGGACATCTTCTTGACGCCATCCAGCCCTTCAAGCAGAGGCATGGTCAAGATGCACTGAGCCTCCTGGCCATAACCGCGCTGCAGCTCACGCCCCATCAGCAAGTTGAACTTCTGATCAGTACCGCCCAACTCGACATCCGCACGCAGGGCTACCGAGTCATAGCCCTGCACCAGTGGATAGAGGAACTCATGGATCGCGATCGGCTGGTTGGTAGAGTAGCGCTTGTCGAAATCATCTCGCTCCAACATGCGCGCAACAGTGTACTGGGAAGTCAGGCGAATGAAGTCTGCCGGCCCCATCTTGTCCATCCAGGTGGAGTTGAACGCCACCTCGGTCCTGGCCGGGTCCAGAATCTTGAAGACTTGGCTCTTGTAGGTTTCGGCGTTGTCCAGGACCTGCTCACGAGTCAGCGGTGGACGCGTAGCACTCTTGCCGCTCGGATCACCGATCATGCCGGTGAAATCACCAATCAGGAAGATGACCTGATGCCCCAGCTCCTGGAACTGACGCAGCTTATTAATGAGCACGGTATGCCCAAGATGCAGGTCCGGTGCAGTCGGATCGAAGCCTGCCTTGATACGTAGCGGCTCGCCACGCTTGAGCTTCTCGATCAACTCGGACTCGACCAACAACTCTTCCGCACCACGCTTGATCAGCGCTAGCTGCTCTTCAACCGACTTCATAACAGACCCGCAAGGCTCAGATTCAAAAAGGAACCAACCATACAAGATCACGGACTAATTACAAGTTTTGCCCGGCGTACGGATATATCAGGAGAAGGGAGTGTCCGTGCGCTTGCGTCACAGATGATTTGGTTATATTTTATACAGTTATTTCATCTTCATCATGTCATTCATCTTTTCCATTTCATCTTTTTCAAAGTCAAATTACCTATGAGCACCGAACCGCCTAAAGCGCCACCGCTTTATCCGAAGAGCCACCTGCTCGCCGCCAGCGGCATAGCGGCCCTCCTCAGCCTGGCCTTGCTGGTATTTCCTTCCAGCGATGTCGAGGCAAAGAAAACGACATTGAGTCTTGATCTGGAAAGTCCGATCGAACAGCTGCGACAAGATCAAGACGCTGCATCCGTCGAGCAGGCCACAAACGAGGCGGTTGCATCGCCATTTGCGCAGATCGACGACGCAGCCCAAGCCCCCACCGAAACGGCCGAAAGCGAGCCAGCCCCTCCCATCGCGGAAGAACCCAAGGCTCCAGGACATCGAGAAGTCATAGTAGCGAAGGGCGATACCCTCTCGACCCTGTTCGAGAAGGTCGGCCTGCCAGCCGCGGCTGTCCATGAGGTGCTGGGCAGCGACAAGCAAGCCAAGCAATTCTCCCAGCTCAAGCACGGCCAAAAGCTCGAGTTCGAGCTGTCGCCCGACGGCCAGCTGAACAAGATTCACAGCAAGGTCAGCGACCTTGAGACCATCACCCTGACCAAGGGCACCAAAGGCTTCTCCTTCGCCAAGGTCACCACCAAGCCGGTGGTCCGTTCAGCCTATGTCCATGGCGTCATCAACAACTCCTTGTCACAATCCGCCGCCCGCGCCGGCCTCTCCCATAGCCTGACCATGGATATGGCGAATATCTTCGGTTATGACATCGACTTCGCTCAGGACATTCGCCAAGGCGATGAATTCGATGTGATCTACGAGCAGAAGGTGGTCAACGGCAAGGTCACGGGCACCGGCAATATCCTTTCCGCGCGCTTCACCAACCGCGGCAAGACCTACACCGCCGTGCGCTACACCAACAAGCAAGGCTCCAGCAGCTACTACACCGCAGACGGTAATAGCATGCGCAAGGCATTCATCCGCACTCCGGTGGATTTCGCCCGTATCAGTTCGCGCTTCTCCGCGGGCCGCAAGCACCCCATCCTGAACAAGATCCGCGCCCATAAGGGTGTCGACTATGCCGCGCCACGAGGCACGCCAATCAAGGCGGCCGGCGATGGCAAGGTCCTGTTGGCTGGCCGTCGCGGCGGCTACGGCAACACCGTGATCATCCAGCACGGCAATACCTACCGCACCCTGTACGGCCACATGCAAGGCTTCGCCAAAGGAGTCAAGACCGGCGGCTCGGTGAAACAGGGCCAAGTGATCGGCTACATCGGCACCACCGGCCTGTCCACTGGCCCGCATCTGCATTATGAGTTTCAGGTCAACGGCGTCCACGTCGACCCTCTGGGCCAGAAGCTGCCCATGGCCGACCCGATCGCCAAAGCCGAACGCGCGCGCTTCCTTCAGCAGAGCCAGCCGCTGATGGCCCGGATGGAACAGGAAAAGGCCACGATGCTGGCCTCGAGCAAGCGCTGAGCCATGGCGCTTTATATAGGAGTCATGTCCGGGACCAGTCTTGATGGCCTGGACATCGCCCTGATCGAGCAAAGCCCGGCGATCAAACTGGTCGCCACCCATTACATTCCCATGCCCTCCCCTCTGCGCGCTGAGCTCCTGAGCTTGTGCGCCAGCGGCCCCGATGAAATCGCCCGCTCCGCCATTGCCCAGCAGCACTGGGTCCAACTGGCGGCCGAGGGCATCCAGACCCTGCTGCGACAACAGCAGCTGCAGGCCCGGGATATCCGGGCCATTGGTAGCCATGGGCAGACCATACGCCACGAGCCGAGCCACGGGTTCACCGTACAGATCGGCAACCCGGCGCTACTTACCGAACTCACTGGAATCACCGTCGTCAGTGATTTCCGTAGCCGTGACGTAGCCGCGGGCGGACAAGGCGCCCCCTTGGTCCCGGCATTTCATGAAGCGCTGTTCGAGCAGCGCTCGGGCAACCGGGCAGTCCTGAACGTGGGCGGTTTCAGCAACCTGAGTCTGATTGAAACCGCCAAGCCAGTCGCCGGCTTCGACTGCGGCCCAGGCAACGTCCTGCTCGATGCCTGGATCCAGTTGCAACGCGGAGAGAGTTTCGATCGCGGCGGCCAATGGGCTGCCAGTGGCAAGGTCGATCCATTGCTCTTGAAGACCCTGCTCAGCGACTCGTTCTTCGCCACTCGTGGACCAAAGAGTACGGGACGCGAAGTCTTCAACCTCCCATGGTTGCAGCAGCAATTGGCGCAGCACCAGGCCATCACCGCCGAGGATGTCCAGGCCACGCTGCTGGAACTGACCGCCCGGACAATCGTCGAGTCCCTGCAATCGGCCCAGGACGACACCCAGGAGTTGCTGGTATGTGGTGGCGGCGCTCACAACACCACCCTGATGCAACGCCTGGCGACCCTGCTGCCCGCTACCCAGGTCAACAGCACCGCGGTTTATGGCGTGGATCCGGACTGGGTGGAAGCCATGGCCTTCGCTTGGCTGGCCCATTGTTGCCTGGAGGGAATTGCCGGCAACCGCCCCAGCGTTACTGGAGCCCGGGGCCCGCGCATCTTGGGCGCGATCTACCCAGCTTGATCGCCAGGCAGCAAAACGCCGCAGGGCCATGGGCCCTGCGGCGCTAGAGAAAGCGTTTGCTGGCTGACTAGATCGAGAACGAAGACCCGCAACCACAAGTAGTCGTGGCATTAGGGTTCTTGATCACGAAACGCGAACCTTCCAGGCCTTCCTGGTAGTCCACCTCAGCACCTGCCAGGTACTGGAAACTCATGGGGTCGACAACCAGGCTCACGCCTTCGCGCTCAACGATGGTGTCGTCCTCGGCCACTTCTTCATCGAAGGTGAAACCGTACTGGAACCCCGAACAACCGCCGCCCGTAACGAATACGCGCAGCTTCAAGCGATCATTCCCCTCTTCATCGACCAGGGTCTTCACCTTGTGCGCTGCACCTTGAGTGAATTGCAAAGCCGTAGGGGTGAAGGATTCAACGCTCATGCTGACTATCTCCCGGCGTTACGCCGCCATACTGCGTGATGACGCGCATTATCCGCTTCTCCCAGAAAAGCGGTCAACTATTGTTACGGTATATCAATAGTCGTACAGCAATGCCCAGAGCGCAAAAAGGCCCGTCAAGCGGGCCTTTTTTCTTCAGTGCAACCACGAACTCAGGGCAGCATGCCCGCATGGGACAGGCCCAGGCGCTCATCCAGGCCGAACAGGATGTTGAGGTTCTGCACCGCCTGGCCGGAAGCGCCCTTGACCAGGTTGTCGATCACCGACAGCACCACCACCAGGTCATCACCCTGTGGCCGGTGCACGGCAATCCGGCAGACGTTGGCACCCCGCACGCTACGGGTCTCGGGATGGCTCCCCGCCGGCATGACATCGACGAACGGCTCGTTGGCATAGCGTTTCTCGAACAGCGCCTGCAGATCGACCGACTTGTCCACGACAGTGGCATAGAGCGTGGAATGGATGCCCCGGATCATTGGCGTCAGGTGCGGCACGAAGGTCAAGCCGACATCCTTGCCCGCCGCCCGGCGCAGGCCCTGGCGGATTTCCGGTAGGTGGCGGTGCCCCTTGACCGCATAGGCCTTCAGGCTCTCGGAGGTTTCCGAATACAGCGAGCCCACACTGGCGCCACGGCCTGCACCGCTGACACCGGACTTGCAGTCCGCAATCAGGCGGGACGTATCAGCCAGGCCAGCCTCCAGCAGCGGCAGGAAGCCCAGCTGGGTCGCCGTCGGATAGCAACCCGGAACCGCAATCAGGCGCGCCTGCTTGATCTTCTCGCGATTGACCTCCGGCAAACCGTAGACCGCTTCGTCCAGCAGCTCGGGAGCACCGTGGGGCTGGCCATACCACTTGGCCCACTCATCGGCGTCCTGCAGGCGAAAGTCCGCCGACAGGTCGATGACCTTGGTCCCGGCAGCCAGCAGCTCGCCAGCCAGCGCATGGGCCACGCCGTGGGGGGTGGCGAAGAACACCACGTCGCAGGCACCGAGGGTCTTGATATCCGGCACGCTGAAGGCCAGGCCGTCATAGTGGCCACGCAGGTTCGGATACAGGTCGGCTACGGCCAGGCCCGCCTCGGATCGCGAGGTGATGACCTCCACCCGCGCCTGTGGATGCTGTGCCAACAGACGCAATAGCTCGACCCCGGTGTAACCCGTGCCGCCGACGATACCGACCTTGACCATAAACCTTGCCCTCAACGAACCCACTGGAAAGCTGCCGATAATAGGGGCGGCAACCCCCTGCGACAACCGTCAAGGTGACGTATGGATGCTCTAGCCTCTACTATCGCGCCACCGTGAATCTGGGGGATAACCAAAATGCTCTATCTATGGCTCAAGGCCTTTCATATCGTCAGCGTGGTCTGCTGGTTCGCCGGCCTGTTCTACCTGCCGCGCCTGTTCGTCTATCACGCCCAAAGCGAGGACAGCATCAGTCGCGAGCGTTTCTGCGTCATGGAGCGCAAGCTCTATCGCTTCATCATGGGCCCGGCAATGATCGCAGCGCTGGTCTTCGGCATCGGACTGATCAGCCTCAATCCCGGTGCCTACTTCAGCCAGGGCGGCTGGATGCACGCCAAGCTCACCCTGGTCGTGATACTGATCGGCTACCACCACATGTGCGGCGCCCAGGTGAAACGCTTTGCCCGTGGCGAAAACGCCCGCAGCCATGTCTTTTATCGCTGGTTCAATGAAGTACCGGTTCTGTTATTGCTGGCTATTGTAATTCTGGTCGTCGTACGACCGTTCTAACTCTATCCAGCTGTTTTCCTGGGGGTATACCGATGTCTCTGCCCGCTTTGCTCGAACAACGCTTGCGCCTGCCCGTGGTGGCGGCACCGATGTTCCTGATCTCCAATCCGGAACTGGTCCTGGCCTGCTGTCGCAATGGCGTGGTCGGCAGCTTCCCGGCGCTCAACCAGCGCGAAAGCAGTGGGTTCAAGGCCTGGCTGGAGGAGATCGAAGCGGGCCTGGCCATCCTGGAGAATCCCGCGCCCTATGCCGTGAACCTGATCGTGCACAACAGCAACCCGCGCTTGCAGGCCGATCTGCAGATCTGCATCGAACACAAGGTGCCGATCGTCATCACCAGCCTGGGGGCGGTCAAGGAAGTGGTGGATGCCGTACACAGCTATGGCGGCCTGGTATTCCATGACGTGACCACTCGCCGCCATGCGGAAAAGGCCGCCGAGGCCGGGGTCGATGGGCTGATCGCCGTTGCCGCGGGCGCCGGCGGCCATGCCGGGACCTGGAGCCCGTTCTCGCTGGTCGCCGAAATCCGCCAGTTCTTCGACAAGACCCTGCTACTGGCCGGCTGCCTGAACCACGGGCATGAGATTCTCGCCGCCCAGGTGCTGGGCGCCGACCTCGCGTACCTCGGCACCCGTTTCATCGCCACCAGCGAAAGCCACGCGCCCCAAGGCTACAAGGACATGCTCCTGGGCTCCCAGGCCGCCGATATCGTGCACACCGCCGCCGTATCCGGAGTGCCCGCCAGCTTCATGCGCCAGAGCCTGGAGAACGCCGGCTTCGACATGGCGGCCCTGCAAGGCAAGGGCGAAGTCAATTTCGGCGCCAAGCTCAAACCCATCAGCGACGAGGCCAAGGCCTGGAAAACCGTCTGGTCCGCCGGCCAGGGCGTTGGCGAGATCGATGACCTGCCCGGCATCGACCAGTTGATCGAGCGCCTGGACAAGGAGTACCGCCGGGCGCAGGAACGTTGTGCCCAGCTACCCAAACGCTGGCCACGATAACCAGTTCTCATAGTTTTTTGGCCAGCTGGGGGGCGCTGGCCTTAAACTACGCGACTTTATGTAAGCCTTCATTTCAAGTGACAGGGAAGCCCCCCATGAGCGAGATCCGCTACAAAATCGTCTTCGACGGCACTTTGCTGCCCGGCGTCGAGAAATCCACCGCGCAACTGAACCTCGCTGAACTGTTCAAGACCGATACCGCGGCAGTGGAGCGTCTGTTCAGCGGCCAACCGGTCGAGCTCAAGCGCGACCTGACCCAGGCCGATGCCCAGCGCTATCTCGAAGCCCTGAAAAACGCCGGCCTCGATGCCCGGGTCGAAGCCGAACCAGGCCTGGAACTGAACCTGGAGGCCGTCACCCCGGCCGCACCGCGCCCAGCCAGCGTCGCGGATTCGCCTTACGCACCGCCACAGGCCACCGTCGGCGATGCCGTTCCCCAATACGCGACACTCAATGTCTTCAGCTTCGAAGGACGTATCGGCCGCCTGCGCTACCTGGCCTGGACCCTGGTGCTGACCGTAGCCCTGTTGGCGGTGATCGGTGCCGGTGCCTTGTTCGGCGTCATTACCACAGCAGTCCTCAACTCCACCCTGCTCATGGGCCTGGGAATTCTCGCCGGCGCCGTGGTGTTCATCGGCTTCATCGTCGTCAGTATCCAGATCAGCGTACAGCGCCTGCACGACCTGGGCTGGTCGGGCTGGCTGTGGCTGCTGAACTTCGTGCCCATCGTCGGCAGCATCTTCCCCCTGGTACTGATGGTCAGCCCCGGCAGCAACGTGGCCAACCGCTATGGCGCCCCACCGCCGCCCAACACCACTGCGGTCAAGGTCCTGTCCTGGATGTGGGTGGTACTGCTGGTCGCGATCATCATCGGCATGGTCGCTGGCGGCCTGAGCTCCCTGGAAGACCGCTACAGCGAAACCAGCTACAGCGAATCCTATGACTCCAGCAGCGACGAGGCCGAAAGCGCTGCCGATGCCGCCGCAGCGGCTGAAGCCGCCGATGCCGCGAGCACTGTAGAATCCGAGGAAGAATAAACGCGTCCGGGCCTGCGACCCTTCCCGTCGCGGGCCGTCGGCCGTTGCGATGGAGAACTGCATGACCCGTTACGCTCTGATCACCGGTGCTTCCAGCGGCATAGGCCTGGCCATGGCCGAAGCCCTGGCCCGGCGTGGCCGCAACCTGCTCCTGGTGGCCCGCCAGCGTGATCAGCTGGAAAGTATCGCCCTGGAACTGACCCAGCGCTTCGGCGTCGAGGTCCTGTTCCGCGCCTGCGACCTGGGCGAGCCCTTGAGGTTGTCCGGGTTCCTGCTGGAGCTGGAGGAAGGCGACCGGCAGATCGACCTTTTGGTCAACTGCGCCGGCATCGGCACCAGCGGGCCGTTCCTGGCCCAGGACTGGATGACCGAGCAGGACCTGATCGAAGTCAACATCCTCGCCCTCACCCGCCTGTGCCATGCCCTGGGCAACAGCATGGCGTTGCTGGGCGGCGGGCAGATCCTCAATGTCGCTTCGGTGGCCGCTTTCCATCCCGGCCCCTGGATGAGCACCTACTACGCCAGCAAGGCCTATGTCCTGCATTTCTCCGAAGGGCTGCGCGAAGAACTGAAAAAATGCGCGGTCAAGGTCTCGGTACTCTGCCCCGGGCCGACCCGGACCGCCTTCTTCCAGAACGCCCAGATGGACACCCGCAAGGTCGACGACAGCAAGTGGCTCATGAGTCCCGAGGAAGTGGCGCTGTATACCGTCCGAGCCCTGGAGAAGAACCGCGCCATCATCATTCCCGGGCGCCTGAACCGCTGGATGGCCCAGCTTGGCCGCCTGAGTTCACGCTGGCTGACCCGCAAGATCGTCGGCTACGTCAACCGGGCCTACTGCCCACGCTAGACACCCCGTCGGGGCTGGGCGCAGGGCTTGCGCCTGAGTACACTCAGCCCGGACCAACCAATGGAGAAACAGCTGTGGATACTCTGTTCACTAAGATCATCAACAGAGAAATACCCGCGAAGATCATCTACGAGGACGACCAGGTCCTGGCCTTCCACGACATTGCTCCGCAAGCGCCGGTGCACTTCCTGGTGATCCCGAAGAAACCCATCCCGACCCTCAACGACCTCACCGAGGACGATAAGGCCCTGGCCGGACACATCCTGTTCACCGCCCAGCGCCTGGCCAAGGAGCAAGGCTGCGAGGATGGCTTCCGAGTGGTGATGAACTGCAATGAGATGGGCGGCCAGACCGTCTACCACATTCACATGCACGTCCTGGGTCAGCGCCAGATGAACTGGCCTCCGGGCTGATCGAACCTCCCCCTCTTCCAGCGCCCTTGCGCCCGCCCCGGGCGAAGGTGCGCTGATCCAGCGCAGGTTTCACCCCATCGATTGGAGTAAACTGGCCGCCGTGATTCTTCCCGGAGATAAGCATGACTACCCAACGTCACTACTCGCCGATCGACCGCCTGCTGCTGCAAGCCGATATGGCCATGCGCACGCTGCTGCCGTTCAGCGGCCAACCTTATCGCCCGTCGCCGGCCATCGTGCAGCCGGAAGCGCAGATGAGTGACGAGGAGACCCGGCACGTGGCCGGCCTGATGCGCATCAACCATACCGGGGAAGTCTGTGCCCAGGCGCTGTACCAGGGCCAGGCCCTGACCGCCAAATTGCCCGAAGTGCGCCAGGCCATGGAGCACGCGGCCGAGGAAGAAATCGACCATCTGGCCTGGTGCGAGCAACGCATCCGCCAGTTGGGCAGTCATCCCAGCGTACTCAATCCGCTGTTCTACGGGCTGTCGTTCGGTATCGGCGCCGCCGCCGGGCTGATCAGCGACAAGGTCAGCCTCGGGTTCGTCGCCGCCACCGAGGACCAGGTCTGCAAGCACCTGAACGACCACCTGGAACAATTGCCGCCCGAGGACGAAAAATCCCGGGCCATCCTCGAGCAGATGCGCATCGACGAGGAGCACCATGCCGAAACCGCCCTCGAAGCCGGTGGCTTCCGCTTCCCGGCACCGGTGAAGTTCGGCATGAGCCTGCTGGCCAAGGTCATGACCAAGAGCACCTATCGGATCTGAAGCAGGAACAAGTAAAAAGGGCGCCCCTGGGGCGCCCTTTTCTTTTGCCGCAGCCTGGGTTCAGCCCAGCTCGACGATCTCGTAGTCGTGGGTAATGGCGACGCCGGCCGCGCCGAGCATGATCGAGGCCGAGCAGTACTTTTCGGCGGACAGCTCCACGGCACGCTTGACCTGGGCTTCCTTCAAGCCACGGCCCTTGACCACGAAGTGCAGGTGGATCTTGGTGAAGACCTTGGGATCTTCACTGGCACGCTCGGCCTCCAGGAACGCCTCGCAGCTCTCGACCGCCTGCCGGGACTTCTTCAGGATGCTGACCACATCGAAATTACTGCAACCGCCCACGCCCAACAGGAGCATTTCCATGGGGCGCACACCCAGATTGCGCCCACCGGACTCAGGCGGACCATCCATCACCACCACGTGGCCACTGCCCGACTCACCGAGGAACATGGCCTCGCCAGCCCATTGGATGCGTGCCTTCATCGCCCAGACTCCACTGCGTTTAAAAAAGGGTCGCCAGCTTAGCACAGCGGTTGGGACCGGCAGCGAGCAGCATCTTGATGCCAAAAGCGACCCACCTGTAAGAAAATTCTTAAATCTGCCTAGGATGTGTCTGTTAAGCTGACGCCAAATGAATGGCGCATCGCCAGCTTTACGCGCCGATGCTTTCCGCCCCATAAGAACACCACCCCATACCGTGCAGGCTTTCCGGGATACAACCATGGTTGCTATTGCCCCAACTCCCAAGATCAAACACCTCGACAAGCTGCTGATGCACTGTCAGCGCCGTCGCTACCAGGCCAAGAGCAATATCATCTGCGCCGGTGATGTGGCCGACAGCCTGTACTTCATCATCAAGGGCTCAGTGACCATCCTCATCGAAGACGATGACGGCCGGGAGATGATCATCGCCTACCTCAACGCCGGGGACTTCTTCGGCGAACTGGGGCTGTTCGAGGAAGCGGGACACGAGCAACTGCGCAGCGCCTGGGTCCGGGCCAAGGTGGAATGCGAAGTGGCCGAGATCAGCTACGCCAAGTTCCGCGAGTTATCGCAGAGCGATCCGGACATCCTCTATGCGCTCAGCGGCCAGATCGCCCAGCGCCTGCGCGACACCACGCGCAAGGTCGGCGACCTGGCCTTCTTCGATGTGACCGGGCGTGTCGCCCGTTGCCTGCTGGAACTGTGCAAGCAGCCGGACGCCATGACCCATCCGGACGGCATGCAGATCAAGGTCACCCGCCAGGAGATCGGGCGCATCGTCGGTTGCTCCCGGGAAATGGTCGGTCGCGTCCTCAAGGATCTGGAAGAGCGCAACCTGGTGCACGTCAAGGGCAAGACCATGGTGGTCTTCGGCACCCGCTAGCCCGGCAGAAAGCTGGCGAGCATCTGTCGATACAGGCTGTCCAGGCGCGCCATGGCATCCGGGGCGGCAAACGCTTCATGCAAGGCGATATGGCTTTCGGCCCGGCAACGCTGCTCCAGTGCGCAAGCCTGGTTGAAGGTATTGACCGCCCCCACCATGGACTCGCGCTCGTCATCCAGCAGCAGCGCCCCGTGCACCAGGCCCACCGGCCGCTGCCCACCTTTGCTCTGGCGCCAGCGCTGGGCCGTGCCGACCATCTTGCGGCCATCGAGATTGACGTTGAACCGCCCATCGCAGAAGGCCCCCTCCACTTCCCCCAGCGACGGATTGCCGCCCAGTTCGCTGAGCAGATCGCAGATCGGCTGGCACAGGCGCCGGTAAGCCATTTCGATCCGCCCCTGGTCGCCTTCGCTGCGCGGTGGGGCATAAACCAGTGCAATATTCACCGTGGCCGCCGATTGCGGCACCGGCTCGCCGCCGGTTTCCCGCAGCAGTACTGGCCAGCCATTGGCTCGCGAGGCCTCGCAGGCCTGCTCGAACCCCGGCAAGCGGCTCAGGCGCCGAGGCATCACCAGCGCCCGGTCGCTGGGCTGCCAGAACAACAAGCCGAATGCCTGGTCGCCAGCACAAACCTGGGCCAGCAGATCCTGCTCGGCCTGCAGGCCGGCTTCGACGGTAAGCGCGAGGGGTTGGGTCATGGCAGCGGCAATTCCTTGGCAATCATCATGAAAAAGCCGGCATGGCCGGCTCGTTCATCGTCTCAGGTTCAATCCAGGGTCGAGCCCGTCACCGGCACGCCACGCTCCGGGAAGAACAGGCGCTGCAACTCGGTGCCCGGGTTCTCGGCGCGCATGAAGGCCTCGCCCACCAGGAACGAATAGACATCGCTGATCTCCATCAGCTCGACATCGGCTCGGTTGAGAATGCCGCTTTCGGTAATCACCAGGCGTTCGCGAGGAATCCGCGGCAACAGGTCGAGGGTGGTTTCCAGGTCGACCTCGAAGGTGTGCAGGTTGCGGTTGTTGACCCCGACCAGCGGCGTGTCGAGGGTCTTCAGCGCCCGCTCCAGTTCATCGCCATCGTGCACTTCCACCAGCACATCCAGGCCAACGCCCTTGGCCACCGATGCCAGTTCGGCCATGCGCCCATCGTCCAGCGCGGCGACGATCAACAGCACGCAATCGGCGCCCAGGGCCCGGGCCTCGACGATCTGGTAGGGATCGATCATGAAATCCTTGCGGATCACCGGCAGCTTGCACGCCGCGCGCGCCTGCTGCAGGTAGAGGTCGGCACCCTGGAAATAATCCACGTCGGTGAGTACCGACAGGCAAGTGGCGCCGCCCTTCTCATAGCTCTTGGCGATATCGGCAGGCACGAAGTTCTCGCGGATCACACCCTTGCTTGGCGAGGCCTTCTTGATCTCGGCGATCACCGCCGGCTGCTTGAGCTTGACCTGCTCCTGCAGCGCCTTGGCGAACCCGCGTGGCGCATCGGTCGACCGGGCCAGGCCCTCCAGCTCGCCCAGGCTGACGCGCGCGCTGCGCTCGGCAACCTCCTCGACCTTGCGGGCGAGGATCTTTTCCAGAACTGTCGGCACGCTCATCCTTCATTCTCCTGCTTGAACACCGCGGTAAAGGCTCCCAGCTCCTCGAGCTTCTCCCGGGCCAGGCCGGTGTGCAAGGCGTCATGGGCCAGGGCTACCCCTTCTTTGAGGCTACTGGCGTGATCGGCAGCATACAAAGCGGCACCGGCATTGAGCACGATCATTTCGGCGGCCTTCTGGCCATGTTCGGTCTTGCGCCGCCCCAGGGCATCGCGGATCAGCTCCAGGGAAGCCGCCGGGCTTTCCACCACAAGGCCGAACAGGCTCTGGCTCTTGATGCCCAGGTCTTCAGGCTGGACCCAGTACTCGGTGACCTGGTCGTTCTTCAGTTCGGCGACAAAGGTCGGCGCCGCCAGGCTGAACTCGTCTAGGCCATCCTGGGAATGCACCACCAGCACATGCTTGCTGCCCAGGCGCTGCAGGACTTCGGCCAACGGCCGGCACAGGGCCTGGGTGAACACGCCCACCACCTGGTGCTTCACGCCAGCCGGATTCGTAAGCGGGCCGAGCATGTTGAACAGGGTGCGCAGGCCCAGGTCACGACGCGGGCCTGCAGCATGCTTCATGGCGCCATGGTGGGATTGGGAGAACATGAAGCCGATGCCGACGTTATCGATGCAACGCGCCACCTGGACCGGGGTCAGGTTCAGGTAGACGCCAGCCGCCTCCAGCAGGTCGGCGCTGCCGCTCTTGCCGGATACCGCGCGGTTGCCGTGCTTGGCCACGGTGCAACCGGCGGCGGACACCACGAAGGCCGAAGCGGTGGACACGTTGAAGATGTTGGCGCCGTCACCGCCAGTGCCGACCACATCCACCACACCATCGAGGGTCTTGAGCTCGACCTTGTCGGCCAGCTCACGCATCACCGACACGGCACCGACGATCTCATCGATGCTTTCGCTCTTCATGCGCATGGCCATCATGAAAGCGCCAATCTGCGCCTCGGTGCATTGGCCGGTCATGATCTCGCGCATGACATCGCGCATCTCATCGGTGCTCAGGTCCAGGTGGCCGACGATACGGCTCAGGGCAGTCTTGATATCCATGAAAAGTCCTTAGCGCGTGCCGCCGCTCTGTTTGAGGAAGTTGGCGAACAGCTCGTGGCCCTGCTCGGTGAGGATGGATTCAGGGTGGAATTGCACACCCTCGATGTTCAGTGTCTTGTGCCGCAGCCCCATGATTTCGTCCACGGAGCCATCGTCCAGCTGGGTCCAGGCGGTGACCTCCAGGCACTCGGGCAAGGTCTCGCGCTTGACCACCAGGGAGTGGTAGCGGGTCACGGTCAGCGGCATGTTCAGGCCGCCGAACACCCCCAGGTCGCGGTGGAATACCGGGCTGGTCTTGCCATGCATCACCTGGCGGGCCCGCACCACCTGGCCGCCGAAGGCCTGGCCGATGGACTGGTGGCCCAGGCAGACGCCGAGGATCGGCAGCTTGCCGGCGAAATGCATGATCGCCTCGATGGAAACCCCGGCCTCGGTCGGCGTGCAGGGGCCCGGGGAGACCACGATGCGCTCGGGCTTGAGCGCCTCGATCTCGGCCACGGTCAGTTCGTCATTGCGCACCACCTTCACCTCGGCACCCAGTTCGCCCAGGTACTGCACGACGTTGTAGGTAAAGGAGTCGTAGTTATCGATCATCAGCAACATAGGTGGAAACTCCTCAAGCCTTGGATGCGGGGGTTTGTTCAGCCAGTGCCACGGCACGGAACATTGCACGACGCTTGTTCAGCGTCTCTTCCCACTCCAGGGTCGGGACCGAGTCGGCGACGATGCCGCCGCCGGCCTGGACATGCAGTTCACCCTCCTTGATCACCGCCGTGCGGATGGCGATGGCGGTATCCATGTTGCCGTTCCAGGCGAAGTAGCCCACGGCACCGCCATAGACCCCGCGCTTGACCGGCTCCAGTTCGTCGATGATTTCCATGGCGCGGATCTTCGGCGCGCCGGACAAGGTGCCCGCCGGCAGGATCGCTCGCAGTGCGTCCATCGCGGTCAGGCCTTCCTTCAATTGGCCGGTGACGTTGGACACGATATGCATCACGTTGGAATAACGCTCGATGACCATCTTCTCGGTGAGCCGTACCGAGCCGATCTCCGAGACCCGCCCGGTGTCGTTGCGCCCCAGGTCGATCAGCATCAAGTGCTCGGCGATCTCCTTGGCGTCGGACAGCAGGTCCTGCTCCAGGGCCAGGTCGGCTTCCTCGGTGGCGCCCCGCGGACGAGTACCGGCGATGGGTCGCACGGTGATCAGGTTGTCCTCGACTCGCACCAGCACCTCCGGCGAACTGCCCACCACGTGGAAGTCGCCGAAGTTGAAGAAGTACATGTAGGGAGTCGGGTTGAAGCAGCGCAAGGCCCGGTACAGATCGATGGGCGCGGCCTGGAAGTCGATGGACATGCGCTGGGACGGCACCACCTGCATGCAGTCACCGGCCAGGATGTATTCCTTGATGGTGTCCACTGCACGCTCGTAGTCGCCCTGGGTAAAGCTGGAGCGGAATACCGGCTCGGCGGCCGGCGGGCGGTCCAGGTCCAGGCCGCGCCGTGGCGTGATCGGCTGGCGCAGCTGTTCGAGCAATGCTTGCAGGCGCGCCTGGCCAGCTTCATAGGCATTGGCCTGGCTTGGATCGGCCAGCACGATGGCGTGCATCTTGCCCGCCAGGTTGTCGAACACCACCACCGCGTCGGAAACCATCAACAGGATGTCCGGTACGCCGATCGGGTCCGGGTTCGGGCACTGGCCCAGCCGGGGCTCGACATAACGCACGCAGTCATAACCGAAGTACCCCACCAGGCCACCGTTGAAGCGTGGCAGGCCGGCGATGGTCGGGACGTTGTAGCGCGCCTTGAATTCCTCGACGAAGGCCAACGGGTCGGCCACCTCGTGGCTTTCGATCTCGACACCGTCGTGGGTCACGCTGACCCGGTAGCCGTGCACTCGCAGCACGGTGCGGCACGGCAGGCCGATAATCGAATAACGCCCCCATTTCTCGCCCCCCTGCACCGACTCCAGGAGGTAGGAGTTGGGCTGGTCGGCCAGTTTCAGGTAGATCGACAACGGAGTATCGAAGTCGGCAATGGTCTCGCAGGCCAGCGGGATACGGTTGTAGCCAGCTGCGGCCAGGCGCAGGAATTCTTCGCGAATCATGGGATGCCTCGTGGCTTGAGGGTCTAACAGTCAGGTATGCAAACGCGCCGGCAGGGCCGGCCAGACAAAAATCAGGCGCGCCAACGCCAACGGGCCAAGGCCTTGATGACTTTCATCCAGAGTTTGCGAGTGACCACCACGATGGAGCTTCCAGAAGGGGATGGGACAGCGTCGGGCAACGTTATCTCAGCGGCAGGTTCTAAGCAACCGGGGATCAGCGCCCGCAGGTCGTCGATTACCAGGGCCGGAGACTCCTCGGCAATCGGCCGTCCATGGTTGTAGCCGTAGCTCAGCGCCACGCATTTGACGCCCGCTGCCCGGGCCGCCAGTACATCGCTGCGCGAGTCGCCGACGAACAGCGATTGCGAGGCCGGGATGCTGGCCATTTTCATCACGAAGAACAGCGCCGCCGGGTCGGGCTTCTTCTGCGGCAGGGTATCGCCGCCGATGATCCAGCGGAAATAACGACCGATGCGCATCTGGTCCAGCAAGGGCGCGACGAAACGCTCGGGCTTGTTGGTGATCAGGGCCAGTTCCACGCCCTGCTTGTACAACCATTTGAGGGTTTCGCGCGCACCGGGATAGACCACGGTCAATTCGTGGTTGCCCTCGTAGGCGGCGTTGAACAGCTCCAGGGCCTGGGCGACCTCGACATCGTCGATGTCCTGGGGATCCAGCCTGTTGGCCAGGGCCCGGCGCACCAGCATCGGCGCACCATTGCCGACCCATTGGCGCACCGCCTCGATCCCCGCGGGCGGGCGGCCCAGCTCGAGCAGCATCCGGTCCACGGCGGCGGCCAGGTCGGGCACCGAGTCGACCAGGGTGCCATCCAGGTCGAACATCACCAGCCGTGGCAGGTTCCCGGAGAACAGCTGCTCGAAGGCACTCATGATCGAGCCAGCGCCAGCTCGGCGCGCATCTTCTCGATCACTTCCTGGTAGTTGGGCGCATTGAAGATCGCCGAGCCGGCGACGAAGGTGTCCGCGCCGGCCGCGGCGATCTCGCGAATATTACTGACGTTCACGCCACCGTCGATCTCCAGGCGGATGTCCCGGCCGCAAGCATCGATCAAAGCCCGCGCCTCACGCAGCTTGTCGAGGGTGCCGGGGATGAACTTCTGCCCGCCAAAGCCCGGGTTCACGCTCATCAGCAGCACCATGTCGACCTTGTCCATCACGTACTTGAGCACGTCCAGCGGGGTCGCCGGGTTGAACACCAGGCCGGCCTTGCAACCCCCCTCGCGGATCATTTGCAGGGAGCGATCCACATGCAGCGTGGCCTCGGGGTGGAAGGTGATGTAGGTGGCGCCCGCCTCGATGAAGTCGCCGATGATGCGATCCACCGGGCTGACCATCAGGTGCGCATCGATCGGCGCGGTGATCCCGTACTTGCGCAGCGCGGCGCAGACCATCGGCCCGATGGTCAGGTTCGGCACATAGTGGTTGTCCATGACATCGAAGTGGACGATATCGGCACCGGCGGCCAGGACATTGTCCACTTCCTCGCCCAGGCGGGCGAAGTCGGCGGAAAGAATCGACGGAGCAATAGCGAAGGGCTGCATGACGCACCTTTTTTGAGCGGAATCACGATGGCGCGCATTGTATACCTCATGCTTTGGAGCGCACACCGTCACCTCGATGATCAGTAGGCCGCCCGATAGATCTGCTCGATATCGGCGGGACTCAGCTTGCGCGGGTTATTGCGCATCAGCCGCTCGATACCCGCGGCCTCCTGGGCCATGCTCGCAAGCGCCTCCTCGGGCACGCCGAAACTACGCAAGCCCCTGGGTATCTCCACGGCGGCACACAGGGCGCTCATCGCCTCCACCGCCCGGTCAGCCGCCTCGTTGGCACTCAAGCGCGCCGTACGCACCCCCATGGCTGCGGCGATATCCTGCATGCGCTCGACACAAGCCACCTTGTTCCAGGTCATGACATAGGGCAGCAGCAAGGCGTTGCTGACCCCATGGGACACGTGAAAGCGCCCGCCCAGGGGATAGGCCAGGGCATGCACCGCGCCCACTCCGGCATTCCCGAAGGCCATGCCGGCCATCAGGCTGGCGGTCGCCATGTCTTCCCGAGCCTGCAGGTTGGACGGATTGGCAAACGCCTTGGGCAGGGCCTTGGCGATCAAGCGAATGGCGCCGATGGCCAGGGAGTCGGTGATCGACGAAGCATTGAGTGAAAGGTAGGCCTCGACGGCATGCACCAGGGCATCGACGCCACTGGCAGCGGTCACGCTGCGCGGGCAGGTCAGGGTCATCTGTGGGCTGACCAGGGCCACGTCCGGCAGCAGATAGTCGCTGACGATGCCCTTTTTCAACTGCGCGGCCTTGTCCGAGAGGATCGCCACGTTGGTGACCTCCGAGCCGGTGCCGGCCGTGGTGGGAATGGCGATCAGCGGCGGCCCCTTGCGTGGCACCTGGTCGACCCCGAACAGATCCTGCAAGGCGCCGTGATACCCGGCATAGGCCGCGACACTCTTGGCGATATCGATGGCGCTGCCACCCCCCAGGCCAATCAGGCCGTCATGTCCACCTTCGCGATAGACCTGCATGCAGTCCTCGACGATGGCGATTTCCGGATCAGGGCGCACTCGGTCGAAAATCTCGTAGTCACGCCCTCCCAGGTGCGCCAGCGCCAGGCCCACCGTGCCGGACTCGAGCAGGATGGCATCGGTGACGATCAAGGGGTTATCCACATCCAGGCGAGTCAGTTCGGCGCCCAGTTGCTCGATGGCGCTGCTGCCGGTGAGCAGCTTATGGGCGATCTTGAAAGAGGAAATACTCATGTGCGCAGCCTCTTATATAAAGATGAGAGCCGGCACAAGCGTAGCTGGGATTGCAAAACCAGGCCGCCGTAATGCCCGATCGGCATCACGACAGGGAAAGCCGGCGGCTCCTCGCTAAGGCACGAACCCTCACCAGGGTCGGGTTGGAATGCACCGCGCCCTCGCAGGCATGAGGCAATCCAGGTCCTTGGGTGGAGCCATTGTGGTGTTCGGCGGCAACCAAACCCTTGCCACAGATCAGGTTATCGCTCGGCCCAGGGCTCAAACCTGGGCCGTACGCAGTTTTTCGCTGCGCCCGCGCAGCCATTCCAGGGTCAGCAGCAGGATCACCGAGAAGGCGATCAGCAGCGTCGCCGCGGCGGCGATGGTGGGGCTGAGGTTCTCGCGGATACCGCTGAACATCTGCCGGGGCAGCGTCGCCTGCTCGGGGCCGGCGAGGAACAGGGTCACCACCACTTCGTCGAACGAGGTGGCGAAGGCGAACAGCGCGCCACTGATCACGCCCGGGGCGATCAACGGCAGGGTCACCCGGCGAAAGGTGGTCAGCGGCGAGGCGCCCAGGCTGGCCGCCGCCCGCACCAGGTTGTGGTTGAAGCCCTGCAAGGTCGCCGAGACGGTGATGATCACGAACGGCACCCCGAGCACCGCATGCACGATGATCAGCGACAAGAAGCTGTTGCCCATGCCCAGCGGGGCGAAGAACAGGTAGCTGGCGACCCCGATGATCACCACCGGCACCACCATCGGCGAGATCACCAGGGCCATGACCAGCGACTTGCCGGGAAAATCGCCGCGGGTCAGGCCGATGGCCGCCAGGGTGCCGAAGACCATGGCCAGCACAGTGGCCGCCGGGGCCACGATGATGCTGTTCTTCAGGGCGCGCATCCATTCGGCGGAGGCGAAGAAGTCCTGGTACCAGTGCAGCGAGAAGCCCTGCAGCGGATACACCAGGAAGCTGCCCGAGTTGAACGACAACGGGATGATCACCAGCACCGGCAGCACCAGGAACAACAGGATCAAGCCGCAGAGGATCCGCAAGCTGTAGAACCAGACCCGCTCGACGGGCGACATGTAGGGGCTCAGCATTTCGATTCTCTCCTTAGCTCAGGCGCAGGCGACTGGCGCCCACCAGCCAGCTGTAGATCAGGTACAGCACGATGGTCGCCAGCAACAGCAGGCCGCCCAGGGCGGTGGCCATGCCCCAGTTGATGCTGGTGTTGGTGTAGAAGGCCACGAAGTAGCTGACCATCTGGTCGTTCGGGCTGCCCAGCAGGGCCGGGGTGATGTAGTAGCCGATGGCCAGGATGAACACCAGCAGGCAACCGGCGCCGACCCCGGCATAGGTTTGCGGGAAGTACACCCG
Source organism: Pseudomonas sp. KCJK8993 (assembly GCF_046230915.1). Lineage (NCBI taxonomy): Bacteria > Pseudomonadati > Pseudomonadota > Gammaproteobacteria > Pseudomonadales > Pseudomonadaceae > Pseudomonas > Pseudomonas sp. KCJK8993. Next base: position 17,473 of record NZ_JBJJLO010000059.1, on the reverse strand, counting down.
CCAGAAGCTGGCGAACGGATGGCAGCCCAGGGAGATCGCCGCGCGCATGTAGGTCGGCGAGATGCTCTTCATCACGCTGTAGATCGGCAGGATCATGAACGGCAGCAGGATGTGCACCATGGAGATGTAGACCCCGGTGCGGTTGAACACCAGCTCCAGGGGCTTGTCGATCACGCCCATGGCCAGCAAGGCGCTGTTGATCAGGCCGCCGGATTGCAGGAGCACGATCCAGGCCGCTACCCGCACCAGGATCGAAGTCCAGAACGGCAGCAAAACCAGGATCATCAGCAGGTTGCTCTTGCGCGCCGGCAAATTGGCCAGCAGGTACGCCAGGGGATAGGCCAGCACCAGGCAGATGGCGGTGATCACCAGGCCCATCCAGAAGGTCCGGGCGAAGATGTCCAGGTAGATGGCCTGGTCCGGGGTGGCCGGGGCCAGTTCGCCCAGGTCGTCGATCCGGTGGTCCAGCGCCGCCAGCAGATAGTAGGGAGTCAGGCTGCTGGTATTGCGCCGGATCGCCTGCCAGTAGGCCGGGTCGCCCCAACGCTCGTCCACGCCCTCCATGGCTTCTTTGTAGGATTCGGGCTCGGCCTTGAACGGCAAGGCGCGGGCGGTCTTGGTCAGCAGGCTGCGATAGCCGGCCAGTTCCATGTTCAGGCGCTTGGACAGGTCGCCCAGGCCCTGGTTCTTGCGGGCCTCGGCCAGGTCTTCGCTCAAGGCCTTGAAGGCGGCCTCGGCGGGCAGGCCGCGACCGTCCCAGGCATTCACGGCCACCACCGTGCGCGGCATGCCGCCGACCACTTCCGGGTTGCCGACGCTCTTGTACAGCAGCGCCACGATCGGTACCAGGAACACCAGCAGCAGGAACAGCACCAGCGGCGCGATCAGGGCCTGGGCCTTCCAGCGGTTGACCCGCTCGGCACGAGCCAGTCGCTGCTTGAGGGTCGGGCCGGCGACCGCGTCCAGGGGAACGGTGATGGTCATGACAAACTCCGCGAATCGATCTTTCGAATACACCACCGACAGGAGCGGGCCAGCCCGCCCCTGCCATTAGCGATGGTTACTTGGCCGCCCAGGCGTTGAAGCGCTGCTCCAGCTGCTCGCCGTTGTCAGCCCAGAAGCTGACGTCGATCTGCACCTGGTTGGCGATGTTCTCCGGGGTGGTCGGCATGTCCTTGAGGATGTCCTTGGCCAGCAGCGGCACGGCCTGGGTGTTGGCCGGGCCATAGGCGATGTTTTCCGAGTAGGTCTTCTGCTGCTGCGGCTGCACCGAATAGGCGATGAACTTCTTCGCCGCTTCGGCTCGGGCCTTGTCCAGGCCCTTGGGGATGGCCCAGGCATCGAAGTCGTAGATGCCGCCGTTCCACACCACCTTCAGGTTGCTTTCCTTCTGCACCGCGGCGATCCGGCCGTTGTAGGCCGAGCTCATGACCACGTCGCCCGAGGCCAGGTACTGCGGCGGCTGGGCACCGGCTTCCCACCACTGGATGTTGGGCTTGAGCTCATCGAGCTTCTTGAAGGCACGGTCCTGGCCATCCTTGCTGGCCAGCACCTTGTACACGTCCTTGGGCGCGACGCCGTCGGCCATCAGGGCGAACTCCAGGGTGTACTTGGCCCCCTTGCGCAGGCCGCGCTTGCCCGGGAATTTCTGCGTGTCCCAGAAGTCCGCCCAGCTGCCTGGCGGCGCCTTGAGCTTGTCGGCGTTGTAGGCCAGCACCGTGGACCAGACGAAGAAGCCCACGCCACACGGCTGGATGGCGCCCTTGACGTAGTCTTCGCCCTTGCCGAACAGCGCCGGGTCGAGGGGTTCGAACAGGTCTTCGTCGCAACCGCGGGACAGCTCGGGGGACTCCACTTCCACCAGGTCCCAGGACACGCTCTTGGTGTCGACCATGGCCTTGACCTTGGCCATCTCGCCGTTGTACTCGCCGGCGACGATTTTGCCGTTGCCCGCCGCTTCCCACGGAGCGTAGAAGGCCTTGATCTGGGCGGCCTTGTTCGCCCCACCAAAGGACACCACGGTCAGGTCCGGTCCCGCCGCCAGGGCGTGCGCCGCCCCCAGCATGCCCAGCGTCAGGGCTGTGAGTTTCAGGGATCTCAGCATTTTATTGTGTTCTCCACGTGCAGGTTGGTGTTGCAGGGGGGCGATCAATTCGCCTCTAGAAGCGGGTCGAGCGCACGAACGTGCTCGACTTGCCAGCCAAGCGGTACCACGTCGCCCACCGCCAGCGCGGGATCGAGCTCGGCGATCGGCTGTTTCACGAAGAAGTCGCTCTTGCCGCAGACTTCCAGGCGTACCCGGACGTGGTCGCCCAGGTAGATGAACTCCGCCACCCGCCCGGAAAAGCGGTTGGCGCAGTGTTCGCTGGAACCGTTGAGGCTCACCCGCTCCGGGCGGATGGACAGGGTCACCGGGCCGCCGACCTGGCCGACGTTGACCGCCAATGCCTCGACTTTCTCGCCACGCCCCAGCTCCACCACGCAGCGCTCGCCGTCGTGGCTGTGCAGGCGGCCGCTGAGGCGGTTGTTCTCGCCGATGAAGTTGGCGACGAAGGTGTTCTTCGGTTCTTCGTAGAGGGTCCGCGGCGGGGCGATCTGCTGGATCTCGCCCTGGTGGAACACCGCCACCCGGTCGGACATGGTCAAGGCTTCGCCCTGGTCGTGGGTCACGTAGACCACGGTCACGCCCAGGCGCTGGTGCAGGTGCTTGATCTCCATCTGCATGTGCTCGCGCAGCTGTTTGTCCAGCGCCCCCAGGGGTTCGTCCATCAGCACCAGCTGCGGTTCGAACACCAGGGCCCGGGCCAGGGCGACCCGTTGCTGCTGGCCACCGGACAGTTGCGCCGGATAGCGCTGGGCGAAAGCGTCCAGCTGGACCATGCTCAGCACGCGCTTGACCCGCTCGCTGATGTCGGTCTTGCCCAGGCCCCGTACCGACAGCGGGAACGCCAGGTTCTCGGCCACGGTCATGTGCGGGAACAGCGCGTAGTTCTGGAACACCATGCCGATATCGCGCTTGTGCGGCGGCACATTGTTGATCGAGCGCCCGGCCAGTTGGATCTCGCCAGCGGTCGGTGTCTCGAAACCGGCCAGCATCATCAGGCTGGTGGTCTTGCCGGAACCGGACGGCCCCAGCAGGGTGAGGAACTCGCCCTTGCGAATTTCCAGGTTGAGGTCCTTGACGATCAGGTTCTCGCCGTCGTAGCTCTTCTGCACACCACGAAAGCTGACCAGAACATCATTGGCCCCAGCGCTTGAATCGACCTCGCTCATACCCGCACCTTTTTGTTTTAGACGGCTGTAGGGCAAGCCTAGTGCAGCCCACAAGGGCCGAAAATCGGGGGGTAGGAGAGATTCACCTCAGCCGCCTGGAAGGCTGCCTGTAGGGATTGCCCTACAAGAATGGCGGAAACAGGCAAGAGCAGGGGCGAGCGTGAAGCGGCAAGCCGCAAGAACAGGCACAGCCCGGGACGTGGCGATGTCGTAAACGGATATGCCCCGCCAATGCCTTGACCAGGACCATCGATCTCGGGGCGTCTCCGTTGTGGCGGGGCAGCGTGCTCCCGCTGGCTCAGAGCAGCTTGTGCTCCATGGCGTATTTCACCAGTTCGGCCAGGGAGGTGACGTTGAGCTTCTGCATCAGCCGCGCCTTGTGGGTGCTGATGGTCTTGTTGCTCAGGGCCAGTTGCTGGGCGATGTCGTTGACGTTGGCGCCCTGGGCCAGGCGCTCGAACACCGAGAATTCACGCTCGGACAACAGCGAATGCAGGGGCCGGGCATCGGTCAGGCCAACCTCGAAGACCATGCGGTCCGCCAGTTCCGGATCTATATAGCGCCCACCGGACGCCACCTTGCGGATCGCGGTCAGCAGCAGCGATGGATCGCTGTCCTTGGTGGCATAGCCGGCGGCGCCGATCTTCAGGGCCCGGGCGGCCATCTGCGCCTCGTCATGCATCGACAGCACCAGGATCGCCGGCGGATCGCTCAGGGCGCGGATTCGTGGGATGGCTTCCAGGCCGTTCACCCCAGGCATGGAGATGTCCAGCAACACCACCTCGCAAGGCACCTGGCGCAGGGTCTCCAGCAGTTGCTCGCCGTTGCTCGCCTCCCCTGCCACCGTCAGGTCCTTGGCCAGGCCGATCAATTGCTTGATGCCTTCGCGGACGATGGTGTGGTCTTCGGCTACCAGTACACGGATCACGCGGTTCTCCTCGTTATTGTTGGCGGTCCAGGGGCACCCGCACGGTCAGGCTGGTGCCCTCCCCGGGTTCGCTGTGCAGCACCAGGCTGCCGCCCATGATCAGCACCCGCTCGCGCATCCCCACCAGGCCAAAGGAGGCGGGGCGCGTGGCGGCGGTATCGAACCCCAGGCCATCGTCGCTGATGCTCATGCACAACTGTGGCCCGTCCAGCACCAGTGACAGCTCCACAGTATGCGCCTGGGCATGGCGCATGACGTTGGTCAGGGCCTCCTGGAGGATACGGAACAGGCCGATGGCCTTGGCGTCGCTCAGGCGTGGCAGGTTATCCGGCACGTCCACCAGGCACGGGATCTGCGTACGCGCCTCGAAACGCCGGGCCTGCCATTCGATGGCCGAGGCGATACCGGCATCCAGGATCGGCGGGCGCAGGGCCGTGGCCACGTCACGCACCAGTTGGAACAGCTGGGTGATCAGGCGTTTCATGCTGTTGAGGCGCTCGTTCAGCCCGGGATCGAGCTGGGCGTAGGCCAGCTCGCACATGGAGGTCTCCAGCTTGAGCACGGTGAGCATCTGCCCCAGTTCGTCATGGACTTCCCTGGCAATGCGGGCCTTTTCCTCTTCCCGCACGCTCTCCAGGTGCGCCGACAGCTCGCGCAGCTGCTCGCGGGAACTGGCCAGCTCCAACTCGATGCGCTTGCTCTCGCTGATGTCCCAGACGATGCCGTCCCAGACGAAGGTGCCGTCGTCCAGCTGCCGGGTAATCGCCTTGATCTCGGCCCAGCGCTGCTGACCCTGGCGGGTGAGGATACGCCCTTGCCAGGACCAGTCGCTGTCGCTGTCCAGGGCCCGATCCTGGGTCTGGTGGTAACTGGCCTTGTCATCGGGGTGCACCAGGCTGCGCAAACCTTTGTCGCGATGGGCGAGCACCGCGGGCGAGTAGCCCACCAGGGTCTGGCTGCCCTCGCTGATGTAGGCGAAGTCGATCTGCCCGCTGACTGGCGCCCGCTCCAGGCGAAACACCAGGCCCGGCACGTTGGCGGCGATGCCTTGCAGCCGCGCTTCGCTCTCGCGCAGGGCCGCCAGGGCGCGACGGCGCTCGGTGACATCGGTGAGGTAGACCACCAGGTACTCGCTGTCGCGAAAACGCAGGAAGCTCAAGGACACGTCCGCCGGCAGGATGCTGCCGTCGGCCCGTACGCAGTGGCTTTCGAAGCTCTGCACGCCTCCGGCGCTGGCCCGTGCGCGCTTCCACAGGTTGAGCCAGCGATCCATGTGCAGGTTGGGTTCGAAATCGATCAGCGGCCGCTCTATCACTCCGCCCGGGGCATAGCCGAGCATTTCCTCGGCGGCGCGGTTGGCATAGCGCACGTGGCTGTCCCAGTTGACCCAGAGGATGCCCACGGTGCTCTGGTCGATGGAAAACTGGGTCAGGCGCAGCGCTTCCTCGCTGGCGGCGCGCAAGGCGATGTCTTCCCGCGCCGCCAGCAGTTGCTGTTCCAGCCCACGTTGCTGGCGGCGCAGCCAGAGGATCAGGCCCAGGCTGCCCAGCAACAGCAGGGCCAGCAACAGGCTGAGGCTGCGCCAGGCGCCGGGGGACTCGCCCAGGCGCGGATACTTGGGTTGCAGCCAGCGGTTGTGCAGTTGCTCCAGTTCCTTGGCGGGGATCGTGCGCAGGGCGGCTTGCATGATGCTGGCCAGTTCCGGCCAGTCGCGCCGGGTAGCCACCCGCAACAGCTGCGGCAGGCCGATATCGCCCACCACCGCCAGGCCGGAGAACTCCGCCTCGGCGGACAGGCGGCTGAGCTGGGCTTCATCCACCACCGCGTAGCGGGCCTGCTGGCTCAAGAGCAACTGCAAGGCCTGGCGCTCCTGGGGCACGCCTTGCAAGTTGAGGTGGGGGTAGGTCTGGCGCAGGTACTCGGACACCGCGCTGGGCATGCGCACTGCCACCCGGACCTGGCTGTCGAGTTTCTCCAGCTCCACCGCCCCGGAAGCCTTGCGCGCGCCCACCACCAGTTGCGGTACCCGCATGTAAGGGTCGCTGTACAGCCACAGGCGCAGGCCGGCGGGGGTCTGGGTCAGGCCCGGGGCCATATCGATCTCGCCGTCGCGCAGGGCCTTTTCCAGTTGGGCCTGGTCGGGAAAGTTGCGCCAGCTGAACTCGGTGCCCAGGGTCCTGGCCACGGCCTGCATCAACTCGACGTTGGCCCCGGACAAGCGTTGCAAGCGCCGGTCGTACTGGGCCAAGGGCGCCTGCAGCACCACCCCCACGCGCAGCTCCGGGTGCTGTTCCAGCCACTGGCGCAGCTCATGGCCCAGGACCGCGGCAGGCTCGCGGGGGGCCGGCGCCGCCGTGCCTATCAAGGGAAGGCACAGACAGCCGATAAGCAAGAGGCAGCGAAAGCGCATCATCTGAAGTCTCACACCCTGACAAATACTGACCAACCCATTAGGCTGCCGGAATTACTTCTGGCCTGGAATATCCGATGCCCCTCGTCCCCCGCTCGGCACTGCCCGTATTGTGCCTGTCGCTGATCCTGCCCTGGAGCTTTTCCGCCCACGCCGACGATCCGGCTCCCGAGGCCAAGCCTGCCGAGGAACAACCGGCGCCGCGTCCCGCCCTGCCCGAACGCAGCCAGGAAGATGCCATCGCCCTGGCGCGCCGCTTGCCCACCCAGGAACAGCAACAATTGCAGGCTGGCGACAGCAGTTTCCTGGCCCTGTGGAAACCGGCCAACACCAGCGAGCCCAAGGGCGTGGTGATCATTCTTCCGGGAGCCGGGGAAAGCGCCGACTGGCCACAGGTGGTCGCGCCCTTGCGCAATCGCCTGCCCGACACCGACTGGGGCAGCCTGAGCCTGACCCTCCCCGATATGCAAAGCGAAGCGGCACAACCGCGAATTGTCGAGGCGGCTCCAGCGGCCCCGACCGAAAGCGCCAATACCGCCAAGGACGCCAGTACCGAGGCCAAGCCCATCGAGCAGGTCGCCGGCGGTGAAGCCGACGTGGCCGATCATCCGGTCGCCGAAACCACCGAGGAGCAGGTCAAGGCCGACGCCGAGCGCATCTTCGCCCGGGTCGACGCGGCCCTGGCTTTCGCCGAACAGCAGAATGCCCGCGGCATCGTGCTGCTGGGCCATGGCACCGGCGCCTATTGGGCCGCGCGCTACCTGAACGAGAAACAGCCATCGCAAGTACAGAAACTGGTGCTGGTCGAGGCTCGTTCGCCAAGCAACGTCAAACCGCAACTGGCGGAGCTGACCCCGACCCTGAAACTGGCCACCGCCGATCTCTTCTATGTCGACACGGCCGTAGCGCGCAAGGAAGCACTGGAGCGGCTGCAGGCCAGCAAGCGCCTGAAGCACTCGAACTTCAGCCAGATCTCCCTCAAGGCCCTGCCCGGCAACGACCGTGCCCAGCAGGAACAGCTGTTCCGCCGGGTCCGTGGCTGGCTCAATCCACAAAACGCCGATCACTGAAAACAAAAGGCCGCCGTAGCCAGAAAGGCAGCGGCGGCCCCGCTTTGCCCTCAGCGAAAAGCCCGGCGCTGGCGCACCAGCGCATAGGCGCTGTGCAGTTCGCGGGTTTTCTCCGTGGCATCGCGCACCTGCTCCGGCGTCGCACCGCTGCCGGCGATCTTGTCCGGATGGTGGCGACTGAGCAATCGCCGGTAGGCGCGCTTGATCTGCGCCGGCTCGGTGGTCGCCGCCACCCCCAGCAGGCGCAGGGCTTCCTGGTAGCTCATGCCGATTTCGCTCGGGTTTCGCCTGGCGGGACCGTAGTCCTGGGCCAACGCCTGGATCTGCTCGCTGCTCCAGCCCAGCCATTTGCCCCAGGACTGGATCAACTCACGCTCCGCCGCACCGACCCGGCCGTCGGCCCAGACCATGCGCCAACAAGCGCGCAGCACGCCTTCGGCAGCATGGGGCTGGCTACCCAGCCGGCGCAGGTAGCCGCGCAAATGGTCATTGCCCGACTTGCCGCGGTTGAAGGCGGCGATGGCCCGGCGCCGCGCCACTTCGTTCATGTCCAGTGAACGCATTTCCTGGCGCGCCTGCTGGATATGCCCATCCACTACCCGGCCGTCGCTTTTCGCCAGGCGCCCGAGCAACACGAACAGCAGCTCGTCGTTGCGCAGCGCCGGGCGCCCACCCAGGCGTTCACGGACATGTGCCCAGCTGTGCAGTTGCAAGCGCCGATCCAGCGCCTGCCCCAGCAACGCACCTAGCATGGCCCCCGGAATGCTGGCTATGGCAAAACCTGCTCCGGCTCCGATCAGAGTCCCTGGCCACCACATGTCAGCGCCCCGCTTGCAGCAGGTGCTCGACCTGCGCCAGACGCTCGACGGTTCCCACATCGACCCACTGGCCGCGCATGTGTTCACCGCTGACCTGATCCCGGGCCATGGCCTCGCGCAACAGCGGCGCGAGCTTGAAGGCGCCAGCGGTGCAATGCTGGAACAGGCGCGGATGCAGCACCGAGATGCCGCTGTAGGTCAGGGCCGGCACACCCGGCTGGCCGTCGTGCAGCAGGCCGTTCTCCAGGCAGAAATCACCACCGGTGGGATGGTGCGGCGGGTTGTCGACCATCACCAGGTGGGCCAGCCCATCCAGGGGCCGGCGCAGGCTGGCGAAATCGTAGTCGGTCCAGATATCGCCATTGACCACCAGGAAGGGCGCGTCACCGAGCAACGGCAAGGCCTTGAGGATCCCGCCACCGGTCTCCAGCGGCTGGTCCTCCGCCGAATAGCGGATGCTCAGGCCCCAGCGCTGGCCGTCGCCCAGGGCATCCTCGATCTGCTGGCCAAGCCAGGCATGGTTGATGACGATCTCGTGGAAGCCTGCGGCCGCCAGGGCCCGCAGGTGATATTCGACCAGAGGCACGCCCGCCACCGGCAGCAGGGGCTTGGGCGTGGTCAGGGTCAATGGGCGCATGCGCTCGCCCTTGCCTGCCGCCAGGATCATCGCCTTCATGCCTGGGCTCCCGCCGGCGGGTTCAAGCTGAACAGCAGTTGCGTAAGCTCCGACAACTCGGGCCGACGAGCCAGCACCGCTTCTATATAAGCCAGGAACCGCGGGACATCGGCCAGGTAGCGCGGCTTGCCGTCGCGGTGGCAGATGCGCGAGAAGATCCCGATCACCTTCAGGTGGCGTTGCACGCCCATCAGATCGCTGGCCCGCAGGAATTCCTGGAAATCCTCCTGGACCGGGATACCCAGCGCCCGGGCGCGGGTCCAGTAGTTTTGCTGCCAGAGCCGCACGCGCGGTTCCGGCCAGCTGAGAAAGGCGTCCTTGAACAGGCAGGTGATGTCGTAGGTCACCGGGCCATAGACCGCGTCCTGGAAGTCCAGCACCCCGGGGTTCGGCGTGCTGAGCATCAGGTTGCGCGGCATATAGTCGCGATGGACCAGCACCTTGGGCTGCGCCAGGGCGCTGTCGATCAGCAGGTCGCTGACCCGCTGCCACTGCTGGCGCTGCTCGGCGGTGAGGGTAATGCCCAGCTCACGGCCGACGTACCACTCGGGGAACAGCTCCAGCTCGCGGCGCAGCAGGGCCACATCGTAGCTGGGCAAGGCGGCGTCCATCGGCAGTTGCTGGAAAGCCAGCAGCGCTTGCAAGGCGTCTTCGAACAGCACGTCGGCATTGTCTTCGTTTATTACATCCAGGTAGGTCTGGCTACCCAGGTCATTGAGCAACAGGAAGCCGCGCTCCAGGTCCTGGGCAAAAATTTTCGGCACATTGATACCGGAAGTCGCCAACAGGCCAGCAATTTCCACGAAGGGCCGGCAGTTCTCCAGAGGGGGCGGGGCGTCCATGACCACGAAGCTGCGGCCAGCGCCCTGCCAACGGAAATAACGGCGGAAACTCGCGTCGCTGCTGGCCGCGACCAAGGTAGCCGGGGGCACTTCACCCCAGCCCTGCGCTGCATAGACAATCGCCAACTGTTCATCGAGCCAAACTTCCAGGTGTTGCAAGCGTACATCTTGGTCAGGCATTACAAGGGTCTCCGACGGCGCTAGCCGTCAAGCGGGTCATGCTTTATTATCCAGCATCTTTTTCAGACCATCGAGAGGCGTGCGGCCCAACACCGCGGGCAGATGGCACGCAGGAAGCCCGGACTAATAAGATGGCATTGAAATCCCCCGCGTTTCGTAAAAAATTCCCGTTGCTGGTCACTGGCGGTTTGCTGGCCCTGCAACCTCTAGCCACTTCCTTCGTGGTCGCCGCGGAACAGTACGACTGTTCGGTCTCCGCTAGCGGTGGCTGGGCCTGCGCCCCCAAGACCAGCGCAGCCCAACTGCCTCCGCGCCCGGTCCACGATGCCAATTCGCTCACCTCCAGCGGCGCCACCGACAGCGGTGCGACGCAAGATGCTGGCGACAAGCCCGTGTTGGTGACCGAAGCCAAGGGTCGCGGCCTGAAGTCCCGCAGCGCGGACTACAGCCATCTCGACTGGGTCCCGCGCGAGCAGCTCACCGCCGCCCAACTGGCCGAGACCGGTCCTTACTGCTCTGGTTCCTATATCGAACCGATTCGTCCTGGCATGAATGACAAGACGAAGAAAAGTGACGCACCGACCTTCATCGGCGCCAAGGCCTCGCGTTACCAGCAGGAACAGCAGGTGGCGACCCTGGCCGGCGACGTGGTCATGCGCCAGGGCAGCATGCAGGTCGAGGCCGACGAGGCCAACCTGTACCAGGCCGAGAACCGCGGCGAACTGAGCGGCAACGTACGTATCCGCGACAACGGCACGCTGATGGTCGGCGACCACGCCGACGTCCAGCTCGACACTGGCGAGGCCAAGGTCGACAACGCCGAGTACGTGATGCACAAGTCGCGGATTCGCGGCAGCGCGCTGTATGCCAAGCGGGCGGAAAACGCCATCATCCGCCTCAAGGATGGTACGTACACCACTTGCGAACCGAACAGCAACGCCTGGCAGCTCAAGGGCAACAACATCACCCTGAACCCGGCGACCGGTTTCGGTACCGCGACCAACGTGACCCTGCGGGTCAAGGACTTCCCGGTTCTCTATACCCCGTACATCTACTTCCCGATCGACAATCGTCGCCAGTCCGGCTTCCTGCCGCCGAGCTTCGGCACCAGCAGCGACACCGGCTTCACGCTGGTCACTCCGTACTACTTCAACCTGGCACCGAACTACGATGCCACGTTGTACCCACGCTACATGGCCAAGCGCGGCATGTTGATGGAAGGCGAGTTCCGCTACCTGACCAAGAGCAGCGAGGGCCAGTTCGGCGCGGCGTACCTGAACGATGAAAGCGACGACCGCAAGAAGCAGACCGACTCCGAAAAAACCCGCTACTTGCTCAACTGGCAGCACAAGGGCGGGCTCGACTCTCGAACCATGACCGAGGTCGACTACACCAAGATCAGCGACCCGTACTACTTCCAGGATCTGGAAACCGACCAGATCGGCGTGAAGAGCGTCGACTACGTCAACCAGCAAGGTGCGGTGACCTACCGCGGCGACGACTACACCGCACGCCTCAACGTGCAGGCATACCAGCTGGCGACGGTTTCCAACATCACGCCGTACGACAAGCTGCCACAGATCACCTTCAACGGCTCCCTGCCCTATCACCCCGAAGGCCTGGATTTCACCTACGAAACCGAGCTGGTGCGCTTCGAACGGGATCTGTTGAAAGGCAACTATACGGACAAGGACGGCGGGCCGTTCAACCCGGATACCAACACCTACGGCACTCGCCGGCTGGACGCCAACGTCTCCGGCCTGGACCGTGCCAATGGCGATCGCCTGAACCTCAAGCCCGGTGTCAGCCTGCCGCTGAACTGGACTTATGGCTACCTGACTCCATCGCTCAAGTACATGTACACCCGCTACAACCTCGATCTGGATAGCACAGGCAAGCAAGGCATTATCGACGCGCGCAAAAATGCAGCCTTCAACCGCACTCGTTACGTCGGTGGCGACTACAGCAGTTCGCAGAGCCGTGGCGTACCGATCGCCAGCGTCGATGGCGGCCTGTACTTCGATCGCAACACCCAGTGGTTCGGCAAGGACTATCGCCAGACCCTGGAACCGCGGATGTTCTACCTCTACGTCCCGGAGAAGGATCAGGAAGATATCCCGACATTCGATACCGGCGAACCGACCTTCAACTACTCCTCGCTGTTCCGCGACAACCGCTTCAGCGGTTCCGACCGTGTGGGCGATGAGAACAAGCTGTCCCTCGGCGTGACCAGCCGCTGGATCGAAGACAACGGTTTCCAGCGCCAGCGCATCAGCGTCGGCCAGGCCTTTTACTTCAAGGACCGCACCGTCCAGTTGCCTGGTATCGACTACCGCACCCGCGACGATGCGACAGCCAACGTGTCGCCCTACGCGCTCGAGTATGAATATCGCTATAACCGCGACTGGCGCACCACCGCCGAATACAACTGGGATCCGGATAGCCGCAGCCCGCGTTCCGGCAGCGCGATGTTCCACTACCAGCCGGAAGACAACCCGAACAAGGTGGTCAACGTCGGTTATCGCTATCGCAACGACCAGATCCGCTACGACCAGAACAGCGGCTCCTGGAAAATGGGCGGCGACTATGGCACCCCGGGCCAACCTGGCTACGTGAAGGACTACTACAAGATCCAGCAGCACGACTTCTCGACCATCTGGCCGATCGTGCCGCAGTGGAACCTGATCAGCCGCTGGCAGTACGACTACAACCGCAACCGCACGCTCGAGGCCTTCGGTGGTTTCGAATACGACAACTGCTGCTGGAAACTGCGCCTGATCAACCGTTACTGGGTCAAGTATGACGAGTTCAGTCAGAACGCTCCGGAGAACGAAAAAGGCGACCGCGGCATCTTCCTCCAAATTGTTCTGAAGGGTCTCGGTGGCGTCATGGGCACCAAAGTAGAGAGCTTCCTCGACAAAGGCATCCAAGGTTATCGTGAACGTGAAGACCAAGCTTTCTGATTGTCTGCGCCCGCTGATGCTGGGCGCGCTGTTCCTGAGCACTGCGGCCGGCGCCGCGGTGCAGTCCCTCGACAAGGTCGTGGCCATCGTCGACAACGATGTGGTCATGCAGAGTCAGCTGGACCAGCGGGTACACGAAGTCCAGCAGACCATTGCCAAGCGCGGCGGCGGCATGCCTCCCGCCAGCGTCCTGGAACAGCAAGTACTGGAGCGCCTGATCGTCGAGAACCTGCAACTGCAGATCGGCGAGCGCTCCGGCATCCGCATCACCGACGAAGAACTGAACCAGGCCATCGGCACCATCGCCCAGCGCAACAACATGAGCGTCGAGCAGTTCCGTGCCGCCCTGGCCCGTGACGGCCTGTCTTATCAAGATGCCCGCGAGCAGGTACGCCGCGAGATGGTCATCAGCCGCGTGCGCCAACGCCGTGTGGCCGAACGCATCCAGGTATCGGAGCAGGAAGTGAAGAACTTCCTCGCCTCGGACCTGGGCAAGATGCAGCTCTCCGAGGAACTGCACCTGGCCAACATCCTGATCCCGACTCCGGAAAGCGCCAGCTCCGAAGCCATCCAGGGCGCTGCCCGCCAGGCCATGGAGGTGTACCAGCAGCTCAAGCAGGGCGCCGACTTCGCCCAGCTGGCCATCGCCCGCTCCGGCAGCGACAACGCCCTGGAAGGCGGCGACATGGGCTGGCGCAAGGCCGCGCAACTGCCACCTCCGTTCGATCGCGAACTGAGCTCGATGGCGGTTGGCGACATCACCCAGCCGGCTCGTACTCCTGGCGGCTTCATCATCCTCAAGCTGCTGGACAAGCGTGGCGGTGGCAACCAGGTGCGCGACGAAGTGCATGTGCGCCATATCCTGATCAAGCCTAGCGAGATCCGCAGCGAAGAAGAGACCAAGCGCCTGGCGCAGAAACTCTACGAGCGCATCACTGCCGGTGAAGACTTCGCCGAACTGGCCAAGAGCTACTCGGAAGACCCGGGCTCGGCACTCAACGGTGGCGACCTCAACTGGATCGATCCGAACGCCCTGGTGCCGGAGTTCCGCGAAGTGATGGCCAAGACCCAGCAGGGCCAGCTGTCCAAGCCGTTCAAGAGCCCTTATGGCTGGCATGTACTGGAAGTCCTTGGCCGTCGCGCCACCGACAGCACCAGCCAGGCCCGCGAGCAGCAAGCCATGACCGTCCTGCGTAACCGCAAGTACGATGAAGAACTGCAGACCTGGTTGCGGCAGATCCGCGACGAGGCCTACGTCGAAATCAAGCTGCCTGGCGCTGAACAGGCGGCACAGTGAAGCCCGCGCGCTTCGCCCTGACGCCCGGCGAACCGGCGGGCATAGGCCCCGACCTATGCCTGCTGCTCGCCGCGCAACCCCAGCCCCACCCCCTGATTGCCATTACCAGCCGCGACCTGCTCCTCGAGCGGGCCGCGCAACTGGGAGTGGCCGTCACCCTGCTGCCGGTGGACCCGGAGCACCTGCCGGATGCTCCAGCAGCGGCGGGCAGCCTCTATGTCTGGGATACCCCCCTGGGTAAACCCGTAGTCAGCGGCCAGCCGGACCAGGCCAATGCCGCCTTCGTCCTGCAGACCCTGACTCGCGCCGGCCAGGGTTGCCTGGATGGTCGCTTCGCCGGAATGATCACCGCTCCCGTACACAAGGGCGTGATCAACGACTCCGGGATCGCCTTTTCCGGGCACACCGAGTTCCTCGCGGACCTGACCCAGACCCAGCAGGTGGTCATGATGCTGGCCACCCGCGGCCTGCGCGTGGCTCTGGTGACCACCCACCTGCCGCTGCGGGATATCGCCGATGCGATCACCCCCGAGCGCCTGGAACGGGTCACGCGGATCCTGCATGCCGACCTGCAGCAGAAGTTCGGCATCGCCCAGCCGCGCATCCTGGTCTGCGGGCTCAACCCCCATGCCGGCGAAGGCGGCCACCTGGGCCGCGAAGAAATCGACATCATCGAACCTACCCTGGAGCGTCTGCGCCAAGAAGGCATGGACCTGCGCGGCCCCTTGCCGGCCGACACTCTGTTTACCCCCAAATATCTGGAGCACTGCGATGCAGTGCTGGCGATGTACCACGATCAGGGCCTGCCCGTGCTGAAGTACAAAGGCTTCGGCGCCGCCGTCAACGTGACGCTAGGCCTGCCGATCATCCGCACCTCGGTCGACCATGGCACCGCCCTGGACCTGGCCGGCAGCGGCAGGATCGACACCGGCAGTCTGCAGGTCGCCCTGGAAACCGCCTACCAGATGGCCGAGAACCATATATGAGCGAGCAATACCAACACCGGGCGCGCAAGCGCTTCGGCCAGAACTTCCTGCATGACGCCGGCGTCATCGACCGCATCCTGCGGGCGATCAATGCCAAGCCCCAGGACCGCATGCTGGAAATCGGCCCGGGCCAGGGCGCTCTCACCGAGGGCCTGCTGGGCAGCGGCGCGCAACTGGACGTGGTGGAACTGGACAAGGACCTGGTGCCGATCCTCAACCAGCAGTTCGCTGGCCGCGCCAACTTCAAGCTGCACCAGGGCGATGCCCTGAAGTTCGACTTCAACACCCTGGGCGCCGCGCCAGGCAGCCTGCGGGTAGTGGGCAACCTGCCCTACAACATCTCCACGCCGCTGATCTTCCACTTGCTGCACAACGCCAGCCTGATCCGCGACATGCATTTCATGCTGCAGAAAGAAGTGGTGGAGCGCCTGGCCGCCGGCCCTGGCGGTGGCGACTGGGGCCGCTTGTCGATCATGGTCCAGTACCACTGCCGCGTGGAGCACCTGTTCAATGTCGGCCCTGGCGCCTTCAACCCGCCGCCGAAGGTCGACTCGGCGATCGTGCGCCTGGTACCCCATGCCGTGCTGCCGCACCCGGCCAAGGACCACCGGTTGCTGGAACGCATCGTTCGCGAAGCCTTCAACCAGCGTCGCAAGACCCTGCGCAACACCCTCAAGGCCCTCCTGAGCAATGCCGAGATCGAAGCCGCCGGCGTCGACGGCAGCCTGCGCCCTGAACAGCTGGACCTGGCCGCGTTCGTGCGCCTGGCCGACCAATTGGCCGACCAGGCCAAGCCCGCCAGCTGAGTCCCCCTCCCAGCGCCAGCGGGCAGGACGCCAATCAGGACGTCTGGTGTCCTACCCGCTACTTGACCTAGACTGACCTGCGTCAATCCTGTCCCGCGCCCCGCTTTGCTTTAAAGGCCCTTTGCATGTCCGATCCCCGCTATCAGATCGACGTCAGCGTCGTCACTCGCTTCCTGGCAGACCAGTCGCAACCCGAGCACAACCGTTTCGCCTTCGCCTACACCATCACCGTGCGGAACAATGGCCTGCTTCCAGCCAAGCTGCTGTCCCGGCACTGGGTGATCACCGATGGCGACGGCCACGTGGAGGAGGTACGCGGTGCCGGCGTGGTTGGCCAGCAACCGCTGATCGCCGTCGGCAAGAGCCACACCTACAGCAGCGGCACCGTGATGACCACACAGGTCGGGAACATGCAGGGCAGCTACCAGATGCTGGCCGAGGACGGCAAGCAGTTCGACGCCATCATCGCGCCCTTCCGCCTCGCGGTCCCCGGAGCGCTGCACTGATGGCAACCTACGCCGTTGGCGACCTGCAAGGCTGCCTGGAACCGCTGCAGTGCCTGTTGGAGCAGGTAGCCTTCGATCCCGCCCGGGACCGCCTGTGGCTGGTCGGCGACCTGGTCAACCGCGGCCCACAGTCCCTGGACACCTTGCGTTATCTCTATTCCATCCGCGAGTCGCTGGTCTGCGTACTGGGCAACCACGACCTGCACCTGCTGGCCGCATGGCGCAACATCGAGCGCCTGAAGAAATCCGATACCCTGCGCGAGATCCTGCAGGCCCCGGACTGCGAGGAGCTGTTGCAATGGCTGCGCCAGCAGCAATTGATGCACTACGACGAAACCCGCAACGTCGCCATGGTGCATGCCGGCATCGCTCCACAGTGGTCCCTGAAGAAGGCGCTCAAGTACGCAGCGGAAGTCGAACAGGCGCTGCGTGACGACAACCTCTTCGAGCCCTTCCTGGACGGTATGTACGGCAACGACCCAGCGAAATGGGACAGTGAGCTCAAGGGTGTCACCCGCTTGCGGGTCATCACCAATTACTTCACGCGCATGCGCTTCTGCTCCAGCGACGGGAAGCTCGATCTCAAGACCAAGGAAGGCCTGGATACCGCGCCTGCCGGCTATGCCCCCTGGTTCAGCCACAAGGAACGCAAGACCCGGGAGTTGAAGATCATCTTCGGCCACTGGGCGGCCCTGGAAGGCCAGTGCAACGAACCGGG
>NZ_JBJJLO010000058.1:0-38524 GCF_046230915.1 Pseudomonas sp. KCJK8993 | reverse complement strand
TTCCTGCAGTCACAAGCAGTATTTAGCGGTACATTTTCCAAAGGGCGTTCCGCGATACCTCTATTTCAACTTGATGAATTTTATCTTTATCGAGGGTTTGAAATGAACTACTTGCCTGATGAGACTCGCCTACAACAACATCACTGCAAAATCTTCACAGAGGATAAAATCTTTTCATTACGCCATGAATTTTCTCGCAATGGATTTTTAAAGCTACGAGACATCGTTGACGATCAATTACGTGAAAAAATAACCATAGAAGTTAACAAACTTATAGACCGTCAACTCGAACGTCGAGACTTGCACCTTGCCACTACTGACAACACACCTCGTTATATGAGTGTGGTGCGCAGTGAGTTCATCGCAGAAAACAGCCCACTGATCAACGCACTATCGAAGTCCAAAGTACTGCTAGACACCCTCTCTCGGATTGCGGACACACAAATTATTGCCTCGGTCTCCAAGGACGAGGAATTCTTAATCACCAAGCAAGAACGTAAAGGAGACACCCATGGCTGGCATTGGGGCGATTATAGTTTCGCGTTGATCTGGATCATCGAAATACCGCCGATCGCCAAAGGAGGGATGCTGCAATGTGTGCCTCATACCTCATGGGATAAGACCAATCCAAGGATTCACGAGCTTCTGTGTAGCAATCCAATTGCGACTTACGGTTTCAAGACGGGGGATATTTATTTCCTGCGTACGGACACCACGCTGCACCGCACCATCCCGCTCAACGAAGACGCCATTCGAATAATCCTCAACATGACCTGGGCTGCCGAAAAAGACCTCGCCCGCAGCCTGCATGGCAATGATCGCTGGTGGGAAGATCAGAACGCGGAGGCAGCCAAAAGCCTGAGGTAAGGTGCGGTCAGCCAGTCGTTACGTGGTTCCAGGAGAGGATAATCATGCACGATACCCGATGCCTCCAGCAGGCCAGTGCCTTACTCAAACAGGCTCGATCTCACGCGGCGATGGCTGACCTGGTCAGAGCGGCAGTCGCTCGAAACGAACAGTGGCGCGCTCGGCAATGCATCAATCTCGTAGCCGCTGAGTCGCCTACCAGCCCATCCGTGCGCGCGTTGCTATCCAGTGAAGTTGGCACGCGCGCATCGGGCGGCCATATAGGACGCGACAATCGATTTTTTTCGGGCATGAAGAATATCGATGAATTGGAATCGCTCTGTGTAGAGCTGTTGAAAATTGTCTTTCGCACCCAGTATGCCGACCATCGACTGATGGGAGGAATGGTCGCGGTGCTCGCGGCTTACACGGCCCTGACCCACCCTGGTGATTGCATCATGAGCGTGCCTGTGCCCCAGGGTGGGGATACGAGCAATAGAAGCAAAGGCCCTCCCGGCGTGCGTGGGCTCAAGGTAATGGACATTCCCTTTATGCACGACACCCTAGACATCGACCTTACGCGGCTCAGCGAAATAGCCCGAGTCGCTAAACCAGCAGTGATTGGCCTGGGGATGACGTTGACTCTGTTCCCCCTACCTGTTGCCGACATCAAGGGCATCGTCTCTTCATGGAATGGAAAAGTATATTTCGATGCCGCCCACCAGTTGGGTTTGATCAGCGCAGGCTTGTTCCAGAACCCGCTGACAGAGGGTGCAGACCTGATGACCGGTTCTACCGGGAAGACCTTCAGTGGCCCCCAAGGCGGCCTGATTGTCTGGAACGAAGCGTCATTGACTCCAGCAGTACATGAAACGATTTTCCCGACGTTGACAGGCAGTCACCAAATCAACCGGGTAGCGGCTCTCGCCGTGGCGGCCACCGAGATGCTGGAATATGGACAGACCTATATGAGACAGGTGGTAAAAAACGCACAAGCGTTGGCTGAAAGTCTAGAGAACCGGGGCGTGATGGTTTTCCATCGAGAGCGGGGTTACACCCGCACCCATCAGATTGTGATTGACTCAAAACCCTTTATCAGTGGCCGCGAGGCGGTACAGCGCCTGGAGGCCGCGAACATCATCGCCAATGAAATGCCACTGCCTTGGGATAACGGCCCGGAGACAGGAATTAGGCTAGGCACCGTCGAAGCAACTCGTCTGGGGATGAAAGAACGGGAAATGGCATGGATCGCCGAGCAGATTGCCAAGGTTCTACTGCATAACGAGGACCCAATGGCCGTCGCCAACGCCGTGATTGACTTCATGAAGAACCACAGAACTGTCTACTACTGCCACGAGAACGGACTCCCTCGATAAGCCACTACGCGTTTTTTCAGCGGGACATCCCCCTATGCCCAACACCGTACTGCCCATTTACCAGGCGACATTGACATTTACCATTGCCGCCGTTGCGTTACTGGCAAGCCCTGGCCCAGCGACACTGGCCCTGGCTGCGAGTGGGGCAACTTATGGCATAAGACGATCAACTCCATTCTTTGTCGGTATCACGCTGGGCCTGATGATTGCCATGGTATTGGTTGCTACGGGGCTGTACGTCATTCTCCAGGAGTTCCCCAAGTTAGCGACGGCACTGACGGCCGTCTCCGTTGTGTATATCTTGCTGCTTGCCTACAACATTGGTAGTGCGCCGCCCATCAAGGATGAACAGTCAGTGGTCGTACCCGGCTGGGGCGCCGGTTTTATCCTGGGCGTCGCGAATATCAAGGCATACGCTGCGTTTGCGGCGCTACTGGGCGGCTTCACGCTAGGTATTGCGCCTGCTTGGGAACAAGGCGCAAAAGTACTGATCTGCCTGCTGGTTTGTGCGGGATTCGATTTCTTGTGGCTCTTTGCGGGCAGCAAAATGCGCCAGTTCTTCATCCACCCCACTTGGAATCGATTACTTAACATCAGCTTCGCGCTTTTGATGATAGCGACGACCGTCTGGTCATTTATGCTGAGCTAGCAGCGCAATCCATCGAAAGACAGGAAATCGCTTTCGAGTGAGGATCGACTGCATATGTTGGACAAAAATCGGCACTTGTATTGCTACTGATCGTTCCTGGCCTAACAAATACGCTATTAATGCGCTCCGGAGCACTGTTTGGGTTTGCCGTTCATGGCGCATGACATTTATCGAGAGTCTGGCGTATTTGCTTCAGGTTTCTGTCTGCCCTGTTGGTCTCCCTGGGCCATGAGAGGCATGCAGCTAGCCACCGCCTGCTACTTGCTTCAACTTTCTTGTACTGTGTGGCGACGCAAAAACAGCACCCTCGATCCGGAACGGAATCGTTTATCCGGCCTGCACTTATTCTGATTGACCGCCCCCCCAAAGGCCTGCTTATTGCTTCGCTCATCGCGCCGATAAGCGCCTTTGCCAGCCTGAAAGAATAGGCCGGGTTCATGGGCATGCACGCACTGCTGGTGATACCAGTAGATCTACCTGCACCTTGCTCGGCAGTCGAGTCCAAAAAACTTGGCTAACACCTCTAGAGATCAATCGAATCATCTCGGTGGTCACGGGTTCTTTTACTGCTTATTCGCCTGGCTGGCTCAGGTCACAGTTGACGTAGGCATCACTCCACTCCATACGAGAAAGAAAAGACTTATCAAGCGGTAAAAAATTTCGATCTGTCACTGTGACTATGATCCATGACCGGTTAAATACAATTATTTGCAAAAATAAAGCATTTTCAGATCAGCAATGGCACCAAGGCTGAGGACTCGGGCTATCCAGCGCACAGAGGCGGCCTGAGAATCCATAAAGATGGTGCGATTAGCCTGGTTGTTATCAACATGCCTTGTTTGGTTTCCCTGCAACTGTGCGATGACAACTGCCAGGAGCCTTTTCTGCTCAATCCGCTTTCAGCTGCACCCAGAGCTTGCCAAGAACCTTTTGCAGCAGCGCGCATTCATCCTCGTCCAGGCTGCTGGTCAGGGATTCACACATCCCCCAGAACACCGGCAAGGACCGCTCCAGCAACTCACGCCCCTGCTCGGTCAACTCCAGAGCGAAGCTGCGCCGGTCCTCGGTACTCAAGCGGCGCCTGAGCAGGTCTCGCTTCTCCAGCCAATCGAGCAGGCCAGTCACCGTCGAGCGGGTCACGCCAAAGTAATCCGCAATGTAGGACGGCGTGACCGCCTGGCTTTCTATCAGGCCCCGCTCAGCCAGGCCGAAGAACATCAGCAGGTCGAACTTGCTTTCCGATAGCCCGAACGGCGCCAGGCTGGCATTGGCGCGTTGCTCGATGTCATCGCACAGCCAGAGCATCAGCAGACCCAATCCGGCACGGGATCGATCGGTCGCGCCTTCGGCGGTATCGCGCATCAGGGCCAGGTGTGGACGGGTCGCGGCGGATGCGGCGAAAGATCTTCCGGAGCCTTGCTCGGGACTGGTGACAGGCTTGGATGCAGGTGGTTTTGAGCGGGACATGGGCGACATGGGTCAATGAGGAGGTTGCCAATCATACCAAGGGGAAATAGTATTTTATCCGTATAGTACGCCACTCGTACTATATTTCGATATTGCTATCACGCCCCTTCCCGGGGCCAGCGCGTGCAAACCAACAAGGAAAACGCAATGTCCGTGAAAGTTGTTGAGCTTCACCACGTAGGCTTCGGCGTGAACAACGCCCAGGCCGATGCCATGCTGGACTTCTATCGCGATGTCCTTTCACTGCCCCAGGACCCGGCCCGCTGGAAGATCCCGGGTATCTACGGCTCGTGGTTCAACCTGCCCAATGGCACCCAATTGCACATCCTGGGGTGCGATGGCGTTTCGCAATACGCCAAGCGCCCTGACCAGGACCCGGTCTCCAACCACTTCGCGCTTGCGGTGGAGGATGTGCAGGTAGCCGAGAAGGTGCTCGTGGAGCGGAGTATCGAGTACTTCACCCTCGACAATGTGGCCTCGCCCTCCTTGAAACAGCTGTTCTTGCGCGATCCGGCCGGCAACCTGATCGAGTTGCACCAGGCCAGCGAGCGGCGCCCTGGCGTCGACTCGGCCAACCAGGACAAGACCCCCACCGCCAATCGTTGAAACCGTTCAGGACATAGCCATGTATTTTGATATGAAGGCGTTGAGCCCGGAGCAGCGCAGCAACCTGGTGCATTCCACCGTGATCCCTCGCCCCATCGCCTGGGTCAGTTCCCGCGATGGATCGGGGGCGGTCAATGTCGCGCCATTTTCCTTTTTCAACGTGATGTCGGGAGACCCACCGCTGCTGTGCCTGTGCATCGGCTCGCGCTCGGGAGAACCCAAGGACACCGCGCGCAATATCATCGAGCGTGGGGAGTTCGTGGTTAACCTGGTCTCGGCCCCGATGGCCGGGCGCATGACCGTCACCTCCATCGATTTCGATGCCCAGGTCAACGAGGCCCTCGAGGCGGGCCTGCAGATGCTGCCCGGCCAGCAAGTGAGCGTTCCACGCATCGCCTCGAGCCCTTGCTCGATGGAGTGCCGGGTTCGCCAACTGATCGACATCGATGGCGTGCGTACCTTCATCCTCGCCGACATCGTCGGTACGCACCTGTGCGAGGAAGCGATCATCGACGTGACCCGCATGTTCATCGACCCGACCTCCATGGCCCTGATCGGCCGGCTGCACAGTCCTGGCTGGTACTGCGAAGTGTCTGCGGACTTCCAGATGCCGACACCGACGCCACAGGCCTGGCAGTCCTTGAAGGCCCAGGGCCGCGAACAGGAACTGCTGGCATGGCGGGAACCCTCCACCTCGCAAACAGGCGCAAAAGAACGATGCTGAATGCCCATGAAATACAGGAATGCGCCCATCGCCTGGATGCCGCCGAACGCTCGCGCGAACAGATTCGCCAGCTCTCCCTCACCCATCCGGACATGACCATCGCCGATGCCTACGCCATCCAGCGTGCCTGGGTCGAGACGAAACTGGGTCGTGGCCGGAGGATCATCGGGCACAAGATCGGCCTGACCTCCAGGGCGATGCAGATGGCCTCGCAGATCGATGAGCCCGACTACGGCGTGCTGCTCGACGACATGCTCTGGCCCGATGGCGGCGAGATTGCCCGCGAGCGCCTGATATTGCCCCGGGTCGAGGTCGAACTGGCCTTCATCCTCGATCGTCGCCTGGCGGGCCCGGAGGTGACGATGCTGGATGTGCTGGATGCGACGCGCTATGTCGTGCCGGCACTGGAGATCATCGATGCCCGTTCGGAACAGCTCGACCGCGACACCCAGCGACCGCGCAAGGTGGTCGATACCATTTCCGACAACGCCGCCAATGCCGGGATCATCCTCGGCGGGCGCCCGGTGCGCGTCGACGACCTGGACCTGCGCTGGATCGGCGCCATGCTCCTGCGCAACGGCGTGATCGAGGAAACCGGCCTGGCGGCAGGCGTGCTGAACCATCCGGCCAACGGCGTTGCCTGGCTCTCCCGGCGCCTGGCGGTGTTCGACACCGCCCTGGAGAAAGGACACATCGTGCTGTCCGGCTCCTTCATTCGCCCGGTGCGGGCGGAGGCTGGCGATACATTCCACGCCGACTTCGGTGCATTGGGCAGCGTGGGTTGCCGTTTTATCTGAGCACTGCAGGTGCAAGAGGTAGTCATGCATAACGAATTCAAGCAGGCCCTGGTGACGGGGGCTCCCCTGATCGGCCTGTGGCTCGGCCTGGCCAACGGGTACACCGCGGAAATGCTTGGGGGCACCGGTTATGACTGGTTGGTGATCGACAACGAACATGCTCCCAATACGCTGCAATCGACCCTGGCCCAGTTGCAGTGCCTGGCGGGCGCCCCTACCCACGCGGTGGTGCGGGCGGCCAGCGACGATGCCGTGGAGATCAAGCACTTGCTCGACCTGGGGGCCCAGACGTTGCTGGTTCCCATGGTGGAAAGCGCCGAGCAGGCGGCCAGCATCGTTGCCGCCACCCGCTATCCTCCCCATGGCATCCGCGGCGTGGGAGCGGCAATGGCCCGCGCTTCGCGATGGCAGCAGATCCCCGGCTACCTGGCGACGGCCAATGAACAGATCTGCACCCTGGTGCAGGTGGAAAGCCGGGCTGGCATCCAGGCCTTGGCGGACATTGCCCGGGTCCAGGGGGTCGATGGCGTGTTCATCGGGCCTGCCGACCTGGCCGCCTCCCTCGGTCACCTGGGCAACCCGGCACATCCCGAGGTGCAGGACGCCATCGCAGGGGCCATCCGGGACATCCGCGCGGCCGGCAAGGCGCCGGGCATCCTTACCAGCGACCCGGTGCTGGCTCGCCACTACTTGCAGCTGGGTGCCGTGTTTGTCGCGGTAGGCTCCGATGTGGGGCTGCTGGTAAGTGGTGCCAAGGCACTCAGGGAAACGTTTGGGCAGTTGTGTTGAGGCGGCTTTTGCACAGCGCTGGCAAGGCTCCCAAGGCCGTCTCGCGGCGACCTGGGAGTGGCTGGGCTCGACGCCGCTACTTGGACAACGACAATGGCACGCCCCAGATCGGGTCTTCCATGCCTTGCTTGCCCAGCGGCGTGATCTGCATGGGCTGGAGCCTGGACAGCAGTTGCCGGTGCTTGTCGCTCAGGACGCGTTGCTCGATGAGATTCTGCGTAAAGCTCATGGGCGCCGGCCAGGTGTAGACGGTCAGGTTGTCCAGCGGGCACTCGATCTTCTTCGGATCGATCGCCCGGCACTTGGACTGCTGGTACTTGTAGCCAGGGGTCTTGAGGTGCATGCGCGGGGCCAGCAGCAATTGCCCGCCCTGGACGGTGAAGCTGGCCAGCGCCTTGTCCACCGGCAGGCGCGCCTGGACCTTGATCGACGGTACATCGCGGGAATCGGTCTGTTGGTAATACCCGGCCCCAGAACCCTGCGTGGTCTGGGTATATTGCTGCTCGCCCCAGGCCACGCAGGCGCCAGACGCCACGTGCACGGCGGTACAGACCTTCTCGGTCTTGATCTCGCTGCCATAGGTGGCGTCCTTCCAGACCTCTTCCCGGTAGTACTCGCGATACAGCTCGGGGGACAGGTAGGCGGTGCCATTGGCGCCACGCCCCGAACCGGGCGGGCCGCTACGGGCGCCGATCTGGTCGAGCAAGCCGTGGATCTGGTAGTCGTCGCCACCGGTCAGCAGGTATTTGCCGGGGGGCAGGATATGCACCTCGAAGGCCTTGAACAGGTAGGTCTCGCCAGGCTTTCTCTGCAACGCGTTGGTCTGGAACTTGCGACCGAAGGTTATCTTCGGGTCCTTCTCGTATTCCCAGATCGCTGTCGGCGTCCACTGGGTCATGGTCAGCGCATCGCTCAGCGACTTGTGCGGCATCACATCGGCCACCAATACCACCGCCATGTTCGCCTTCAGCGCCGCGTCCACCTGGTCCAGCAACTGCGCGTAACGCGGATCGTCCATGCTGCCGTAGGCGCCTGATTCAAGATCGGACACGCAGCCGGAAAGGGAAAGAGAAAGAAGCAATGCGGCGGGCAGGGTAAAACGCGGCCAGGACAGTTTCATGTATCGATCCTTGATAAGCGTTGGTACGGGACGTCGAGCGGCCATGATTACTGGCTTGGGGACGCAGCGCAATATTTGCCAGAGTGCGCCGAATGAAATGCAGATGCGAGCGCCTCACTTCGCTCCTCGTGCAAAGCTATCCCCTGCCCCTGGACGGCAACTCGAACCTGTTGCCCGGCGGGCATTCAGCGGAACGCTTCAAGTCCAGCGCAGCCCGCAGAGAATTCCGGCAGGTCTCATGGGATCGGGTTCGCATCCAGTTCGTTCTTGCGTGATGTTCAATCGCCCGCAACCTGGTCATCGACCAGTGGCGTCGCTAACGCATCAAACAGGCTTATCTGGAAGCCTGGCCGCCATGACCGAAGCGGAAAGCCCCTCGCTGGAAACCCGCGCAATCCTGATCGAAACCCTGATGCAGATCGACGCCATGCTCGACAGCATGCCGACCAAGGTGCGCAAGGCCTTCCTGCTGGCCGGAGGCAGTGGCTATCTCGTCCAGTCGCAACTCCCCTGCCGCTCACCGGTGTCTTCCCCCTGGCGGACACCGACCGCGTGCTGGCCGCCTTGCAGCAGTTGTAGTGGTCAACTAATCCCGGACACGGCGTTAAGTTTTTCTCGGCCTGATCGGCGCCGGGCATCGTCAAGTCGATGTTTGCGCGAGGGTTCCAGATACGAGCGTCGAATTGGAGCATTTCGTGCCAAGGCGAAACTGATTTCTAGACTGCTAAAACGAAAAAGCCCACTGACCGTCACCGGTAGTGGGCTTTTCATGTGTACATCATCCAGGAACGTGGCTTTGCTCGTTCCAGACGTCTGCGCTACTAGCGGAACGGCTTGTATCGCCTGGTTCCTGGTCTCGCATCCGACCATGAATATGGTGGGTCGTGTAGGATTCGAACCTACGACCAATTGGTTAAAAGACAATTGGAATGGATAGCTCTAGGAAGGGGTTTTCACGGTAACTCAGGACCGGTCTGCGAGCCCAGCTGTCTCTAATGACACTCACATTAGAGGCATAACGATGAAAAAGAAGACGAAAAAAGCAGGAAAAATCTCCACCAAAGGTGGAACTGGCAAAACAACCGGCTCGACCAACCTGGGTGCGTTCACTGCAGATGCAGGTTTGCGCACTCTGCTGATCGATCTGGATCCCGTCCAACCCTCAGCGTCATCCTATTTCCCCCTGATTCACGAAGCTCCGGGCGGAATTTATGAGCTCCTGGCCTTCAATGAAACCAATCCGGCCCGGGTTATTTCCCGCACCAACATCCCCAACCTCGATGTCATAGTCTCGAACGACGTCAACAATCAGCTCAACAACCTACTGCTACAGGCACCTGATGGCCGGCTTCGCCTGGCTAACCTGATGCCGGAGTTCGAGTCCCAGTACGACCTGATTATCTTCGATACTCAGGGCGCCCGCTCGGCCATGCTTGAGATGGTCGTTCTGGCTTCTGACATAATTCTATCCCCCCTCCCTCCCAACATGCTGGCGGCACGCGAGTTCAACCGCGGCACCATCCACATGATGGAAGGCCTGCGCAGTTATGCGCGCCTCGGCCTGACCATTCCTCATATCAACATAATCATCAATGGGTTGGATCAAACCGTTGATGCCCGCCAAATACACGAAACAGTCAGGGAAGTGTTTGACGGCACCCCTGAAGTTTCCGTGCTCCAAACCACCATACCTCACGCTGTTGTTTTCAAAACCGCCGCATCCAAAGGCATCCCGGCACACCGCTTGGAGTACCGGCAGCCATCGAATCGCCTTGCGCCCTCCGCGCTGAGCATCCTCCGACAATTGGCCACAGAGGCCTTTCCGGAATGGCATGAACGCTTCGCTGGAATGACTGAGGAGCGTGTAGCCCAGATCGTCAAAGGGGGGAACTGAAGTGGCTAAATCCCTCATAACCCAGCCAACAGGGATCACACCTGAGCTTCTGCAGAACCTGAATAGCCGTTATAGCTCAACTGAGCTGCGCAGCGTCCAAACAAAACTCACCAGTACCGCACGCGAAGTACGCAATCTCGGTTCCGGAGGCTCTATGGGTTCCGGCCTGTCGGGGCGGATTAGCGAGCAGCTCAGCTATGAGCAACGCCAACTACTACTTGATGCCGCCACGCTCATCGAGTCAGTGAACAACCACATTGAGCACGCCAAGGAGAAGCGTGTTCGAGACGAAAGAGCCACAAAACGCCGTCAAGATGCGCGTAATGCACGGGCGAAACAGTTGATCGCTGCTGAGTTCCCACTGCTTCATGAAACAGTTGAGCAACAATTAGAAGTGCTGAAAGACGCGCTGGTATTCAACCGGGCCGGGGTCCATATCGGCTTCTACGATCCGATTAAGTACAACCAGGAATGGATGAAGTGCCTGGATGACGCCCAAAAAGCAGGAAGTTGGACAACTCCCCTGGGATACCTGAAAAGCCACATCGTCTCAGCACGCTCCGAGCTCATTCAGGCCCTAGCCAGTGATATTGCCTATGACGATGGCTCAGACGTTGAAGAGCGTCTGAGCGCACCAAAACAGAAGGTAGCTGACTGCCTGGCCCGGGCTCCCCTCACCGCAGCGGAAGAAACAACGCTTCTGCATTGGAAGAGCGCTTTGACCCTGAATGCATGGGGTGAAGTATGAGCCGCTCCTATGCAAGTAAAAGCATCCGGCCTGTCACCCTCCAGATGCTACGTGCCCGGCTGGGCACCATCATTCGCCGAAATGAAGCCCTCACGAACCAGCAACTCATGCTGAGCCTGGATGGACAGAAGTATCCGGTAGACAGCGACAACCTGAAGATCAGCGACGACGGAGTGATCGAGCTGGAGCTTTACCAGCCCAATGCTGCTGTAGCTGCCATAGCCTACGCCCTGGCCAATCCATGTGAATCCCCTCTGGATTTTCTTCGCTGCTGGAACTCCGGCGACTTCGAGGCAATACGCCAAGAATGGGACGACGTGCCAGAAGAGGTATTCCTCGGCGCCGACCCTCTCCACAAGGTTATGGAGGATCGCTCATGAGCCCAAGACGCCTGTTTCACTGTGCGGGCTTTCTGTGCCTGTACGCCATGAACTGTTCAGCAGCGTTTGCGTTGGCCTATTGCCTCGCTGCGATCTACAAGGAGCCTTACGCAGGCTTAGCGCTGCAGGGCGCCATCTTCTGCGCATACCTTCTTGCTGCGCTGAGCGTCCTTACCCTGGTGTGCGTGACTGTCTTGGCTGCGGCCCGTTGGTATGCAAAAGCAGCCGCATTGTCAGCTAGAACTGGCCAAGCTCCATTGCCCCAGGAGCTGAAGCCATGACGCACGTTACCGATGCCCAGCTCAAGCTCTTGTGGCACACGCTCGGTTTGTCTCCGAACGACTGTGACAAACGATCGGTATGCCGCAACCACTTCCTTACCGGCCCAGATGGCGACGACGCCCGGCAGCTCGATGAGCTTGTCAGTGTGGGGCTCATGATCGTTGGTAAACCTCCCGCCTTCGGCCCTCAGGATGAAGTCGTTTATCGCGCAACGCGAGAAGGCGAAAGGTTCGCTATCGACAGCTTACCTCCCCTGTCATCAACGGAGGTCGCGTGATGGATAAGCAGAAAGTTCTCGACAAGGTCAGCAAGCTACTAGCGCTGGCAAACGACTGTGGCGCCAGTCCGAACGAAGCAGAAACAGCACTTCGGCAGGCCCGCCACCTCATGAAACAGTACAACCTCGAGTCCCTTGAGGTGGCTGCACATGCAGTTGAGGAGGTTTGTGTCCCCACTCGCTCCGCTCGCCCACCTAAAGACTGGCTGCACCGTCTTGCGGCGACCTGTGCCCGTGCCTTCGATTGTGAGCACTTAGCGTTCCATTCTGGCCTGGCGGGCTGGTCGATCAAGTTCATGGGCATCGGCATAGGCCCTGAGTTAGCGGCCTATGCGTACTCTGCCTTGCACCACCAACTGGTGATGCAACGCAAGGCACATGTCGCTCTGCAGAAGCGCTGCCAGCTCAAAACCAAACGCCGCCGAGGGGAACTATTCGTCGATGGTTGGTTGAGCGCTATCAGCTACAAAGTCGCCCAGTTCGCAGGGGCCGACGCGGAACCCCGCGATGAAATCAAGGCTTACATCAGCCTACATCACCCAACTCTTGAATACATGGACCTGGACCGGCCAGAGGCCAAGGGACATGACATTCGGTCCCAGCAGGCAGGTTGGCAACAGGGCAAGCAAGCAAATTTGGGCCGAGGCCTCAGCCACAAAGAACGGATGTCGATTGGGGGTGGACGATGACTCACACCACAACAGCCCATCCAGCTCTGCTCCCAACCTCCCATGCACTGAGAGGACACACCATGCCCGAAGGTCTTCGTATGAACAAGGCAGCACACAGCGTGATCGCAGAGCGTCACCGCCAGGTGACAGAGGAAGGCTACTCCATCCATCGTGATGACGTGTATGTGCGAAACGAGCTGGCAGAAGCCGCTGCGGTGTACGCAGTCTTGGCAGGAAAGCCTGGATGCAGCAGCAGTGCCTGGCCATGGGACAAAAAGACATTCAAACCCAGCGATGACCGTCGCCGCGATCTGGTGAAAGCGGGGGCTCTAATCCTTGCGGAGATCGAGCGACTCGATCGGATGCAGTTGATCCAGCCCTACCCTGTTCAGCGGGATGAAGAGGGGATGTTCGCCCATCCCGACCTTCCAAACTTTGACGAAGATCCTGACAAATCCAAACTCTGGCTGCTGGAGCAAGGCCTAGAAATCTGTTCAGTCAGCCTTGAAACAGACGCGCCTGAAGAAATTGCCGATCGCTATTTCAGTTCTGATAGTCCCGACTGCAGTTACTGGGAGCCCTCTAAGCCTGCCGGCGAGGGCTGGTTCTGCCTGGCTATTCATGACACTGAAGAAGGCGGACCCTACTGCTTCTGGGCACGCCGGGAGGTCACTCCGTGAACCCTCTCGACTTTACGCCGCCTCATTCGACAGAAGCCGAACAGGGTGTCCTGGGCGGTCTGATGCTCGACAACAATACTTGGGATCTCATTGCCGACCTGCTTGTGCCTGAAGACTTCTTCAAACGTGAGCATCGGTTGATTTTCCAGGCCATAGCCTCCCTAGCCGATAAGGATCATCCATTCGATATCGTGACGGTATCCGAGTCGATGTCTCAACCAGAGGAAGTTGGTGGCCTGGCCTACCTTGGAGATCTCGCAAGAAATACTCCATCAGTGGCCAACATCGAGCGCTACGCAGAAATCGTTCGGAACAGATCTCACCTGCGTAGTCTCATGTCCCTCGGCTACCAATGCTCTCGCGACGCCGCTGAAAGCACAGCAGTAGCTACTGACGTCCAGGAATCGATCGAGCAGCAACTCTTTGCACTCGCTCAGAACAGAACACGCTCCGACTTCGTCAACGTCAACCAAGCCCTCGGAGAGGTGGTCAACAAGATTGACGAGCATTTCAACGGGAATGTGACTGTGACCGGAGTGTCGTCCGGAATCGACGATCTTGACGAGATGACCTCAGGTTTTCAACCGACCGACCTCATCATTCTTGCCGGCAGGCCGTCGATGGGAAAAACGGCTCTAGCCTTAAAGTTCGTCCACGCGGCTTTACGTCAATGCTCAGACAATGAATCGGTCCAGGTCTACAGCATCGAAATGCCGGCCCAGGCCCTGCTATTTCGTTTGATCTCCAGCATCGGCCACGTAGATCTGACCAAGCTCTTAAAGGGGAAGCTTGAGGATGAGGATTGGCCGAAGCTAACAAATGCAGTCCATCAGCTTAATGGCTTCGGGGATAGGCTTGTAATTGATGACGGCAGCTCACTGACCCCACCTGCGCTACGGGCAAAGGCCAGGAGGGCAAGCCGGCGCTTCGGCAAGCCAAAGCTGATCCTCATCGACTACCTGCAGCTAATGAGCGCGGTAGGTGAGGAAAACAGGAACAACGAAATCAGTGTGATTTCTCGTTCACTGAAAGCGCTTGGCAAAGAAATGGACTGCCCAGTTATTGCCCTCTCTCAACTCAACCGGAGTGTTGAGGGACGTCCAAATAAACGCCCAGTCAACGCTGATTTGCGCGAAAGCGGTGCTATTGAACAAGACGCTGACGTGATCATGTTCGTTTACCGAGATGAGTATTACCACCCGGAGTCCGAGCATAAAGGCATCGCCGAAATCATCATCGGCAAACAACGCCAGGGACCGGTCGGTTTTGCACGGGCAGCTTTCATCCCACAGCAGACTCGCTTCGAAAATCTGGCCCCTGCCAGTTGGCAAGGAGGCTGCGCATGACCTCGCAAAGCATAAGCGCACTCACTCACTGGTGCCGATCATGCAACACCCATCACTCCCTCAAGCAAGTTCAGCACTGGCTTCCAGAGCCACACAAGTTTTGTGATGAGACCGAGGTGTGGATCTGCCCACAGTGCAATAGCTACGACGTCGAGCCACTGCAGGAGGTGTTAGATGAGAAGTAGCACCACCTATTTTCCTAAGATCCATGCCGACGCTGAGTTCAATCAGTCGGCACTAGTACACGCTCATAGAGCAGGTGTGAATGCAGTGGAGCTGGATCTGCTTTCACAAGCGATAACCAGGCTGGTACGTGACCATAGCACGATCGTTCCTGGAGCCATGTGCGACAACTTCGCAGAGATGGAGAACCTTGGCTATGTGCGTCTGACCCCAACTTCATCCGGAACACTGGAGGTTGCCCTTCTGTGCCCAGGCCCGCTTCTGTCGAATTACTTCTGGTCGGTGTGGGTACCGCGGCACCTGTTCGAGTGCTCGATGAAGGTCACGGTTCTTCCGCGACTGGATGATGACGCCATCACTCAATACTGCACAGTTGCGTTTCGCATACCTGGCGATAGAGAGGCCGCGAGGTTCTTCCTCATGGATCTCGGCTCGAAGTACCCAGGCCACGATCCAGAAATTATTGCCATACAAGCAGGGAACCAACTCAGGACAGAACTTCATGAGTAGGCCCCCG
This sequence comes from Pseudomonas sp. KCJK8993, assembly GCF_046230915.1. Taxonomy (NCBI): domain Bacteria; kingdom Pseudomonadati; phylum Pseudomonadota; class Gammaproteobacteria; order Pseudomonadales; family Pseudomonadaceae; genus Pseudomonas; species Pseudomonas sp. KCJK8993. The sequence goes on along the minus strand of NZ_JBJJLO010000058.1, from coordinate 23,172 downwards.
AAGGTACACGAACGCTTACGCCATCTCGTCGAGTTTGCGATCAGCAATGGCTGGGCCGTCTCCCGCTCGGCAGGGGGGCACCTCAGATTCAAAAAGACAGGTTGCTCTGACATCTACACGTCAGCGACACCGGGCGATCACAGATCAGAGCGAAATGCTCGAGCACGCCTGCGCCGTGCGGACCGCACCACTCCACTTTCGAAGGAAATCAGCTGATGCCAATTCGTCACCTCATTATCCATCACATCGACAAGCAGCCTGACGGCACCCCAGCGGTTCTGCACGCCCGCGACTCGGAGCTGGCAGAGTCCGCGGCCATCGAGAACATGCTCGCCGACCTCAACGAAAGCTATAACGCCAAGCAGGGCAAGGCATGGGGCCTTTTCCATCCAGAGTCCGGTGCCTTTCCCCTCAGCGGCTGGCTGAAGGAGTTCTTCAACGGAGAGTTGGAGTTCACAGCTTTCAGTCACAAGGCAGTGGACCACCTGCAGAAACTGATGGAGGAGTCCAACCTGTCGGTGGGCGGTCACGTGCTGTTCGCCCACTACCAACAAGGCATGACCGACTACCTGGCCATCGCCCTACTGCACCACAGCGAAGGCGTGGCGGTGACCGACCAGCTGGACGTGACGCCCTCCCGTCACCTGGATCTGGGCCAACTGTACCTGGCGGCGCGGATCAACCTCTCCGAGTGGCAGAACAACAAGCAGTCCAAGCAGTACATATCGTTCATCAAGGGCAAGAACGGCAGAAAGTCCACGGAATACTTCCGCGACTTCATCGGTTGCCAGGAAGGCGTTGATGGTCCAGGCGAGACACGCACCCTGCTCAAGGCCTTCAGCGACTTCGTTGAAAGCGAAGACCTGCCCGAGGACTCGGCGCGAGAGAAGACCAAGACCCTGGTGGACTACGCCAGCAGCCAAGCCAAGCTCGGCGAACCGGTAGGCCTAGAAGAACTGTCGGAGTTGATCGACGAAGACCGGCCGAAGGCGTTCTACGACCATATCCGCAACAAGGACTACGGCCTGTCGACGGAATTCCCGGCAGACAAGCGCACCCTCAACGAGTTCCGCCGCTTCACCGGCCGCGCCGAGGGCCTGTCCATCACTTTCGAAGCTCACCTTCTAGACACGAATGTGATCTACGACGCCGATAGCGGCGCATTGACTATCAAAAATCTTCCTACCCAGCTCGTCGATCAGCTCAAGCGCCGTTGATCATCAGGAGAAATTGTATGGACCAGACTACTTCCCGCACTGCAGACAAATTCGTCGTCCGACTTCCTGATGGTATGCGTGATCGTATTGCCCAGGTCGCACGGGAAAACACCCGCTCCATGAACAGCGAGATTATTAACCGGTTGGAACAATCACTCCTGGTCGGCCAGGTTGATGCAGCCAACCCGCTCCAGGCAGATCTTGAGCGCGCATACAGGATCATTGATCGGCTGCTTCAAGCCAACTCCCCTACCACTGAAGACGTCCAGGAGATTCTGGAGCTGTTCAAGTGCGGTACTCCGGGTGCGTCATTCCCTGCTATGAACTCCAGCGCGGGGGTGTAACGTGACAGATCTTAAAGCACGACTATTAGCCCCGGGCTTCTCCCCTTCTGCTGCTACAACGGTCCTCAGCGATCCCTTAGCCGATACTCCAATCGTGGCTACCATCGATGAGGTACTGCCTTGGGAGGACAACCCAAGGACGACCCGTAACCCAAAGTATGACGAGATCAAGGAGTCGATCCGTAATCGGGGGCTGGACACACCTCCACCCGTAACTCGTCGACCAGGTGAAGAGAAGTATCGGATCCGCAACGGCGGTAATACGCGCATCTCAATTCTGAAAGAGCTCTACCAGGAAACCGGTGATGAGCAGTACTACCGGATCAATCTGCTGTTCAGGCCTTGGGACCAGGCTCGAGGTGAGATCGTCATGCTCACGGGCCATTTGGCCGAAGACCTCAAGGGCGAGCTCAAATTCATCGAACGTGCAGTTGGGGTAGGCCGGGCTAAAGCTCTGTACGAATCAGAAACAGGGGAGTCTATTGGGATCCGGGAGTTGGCTCGTCGGTTGACGAAGGATGGATATCCGATTTCACACTCTCACATCAGCAGGATGTTGGATACTATTCAGCACCTATTACCTTGCGTTCCCAACCTACTCTATTCCGGCCTTGGTTATGACCGTATAACCAAGATCCTCGCCTTGAGAAAAACATCTTCGCTCTGCTGGAACAAGCACTACATAGGCGTTGGTGTTGACTTTGAGATGTTGTTCCAAGATGTATTGGCTCAGTTTGACGGGGAGGTAGAAGAGTTTCTGTATCAGCGCTTCCAGGATGAACTCATTGGGACAATGAAAAAGTCCCTTCCACTGGGCTATGAGGACATCCTGTTAGAAATCACTCAAGAACAAGATCAACTAAGACGCGCTACCCCAGTTGTTCAACTGCCAACCAACGACCACGTGCCAGCCGCTGTCCCTCTGCAGTCGGCGCCGAGCGAGAAACCAGCACCCTCACCTCAAGGATCCACGGCTCCAGGAAACAATCAACCCTCTCGCCCAAATACCAGCCAGTCGAGTTCTGGTCCAAACGAACCATCTCCTTCACCCGAGGAGATGCAGGCTCGTATAGATGGACATATCGCCTCGCCCGTTACCCAGACGGCTCGAGTTATCGAGATGAAAAAAAAGCTGGCCGCAATCGAAGGTGAGCAGTTGCCCGACTTCAACTCCAACTGCCTTCAATCGATTCCAGTGCAAGCGGGCGGGCTCAATCCGATCAGTGACCTCTGGTACATCGAACGCGAGATTGATTCGTCGGAACAGCTCAGAAAACACATCGCACAACTCGCGTTGGAGATTCAAGAGTCGGTGAATGCCCCAGGGCAAATTACCGAAATTCCAGCCGGCATTGGATATTCCTACAGACAGCCAACTGAGGAGTCTGAAGTCACTGCCACGGCTGTGCACACCATGACCCTTCTCCAATCGTTAAGTGGGACTGTTGCAATCGCATTGCAAATGATCAGGGAGAGTCATGATGCGGACTTGAGCTCGTTGGAAGACTTTGAGTTTGCAGCTGGCCTGGGCCAACTGCTCATCGGTCAACCGGCAACAAAAGATCTTGAGCCTAACGATCAAGGTCGCATTAGCGACGGCGCTCTAGTGAAGCTTTTCAGAATCATCCGACTTGCACGCCGATTGATCGACATTGAGATCAAGCAGTCCGCGTAGGCCAGGTCCGGACAATCCGGATGGGATGAATAGGAGGGGGTCCATGACCAAGTCAACGATCAATGAGGCTGTTCTGTCTCAGCTTCTCGACCTGGTGCGCAACGGCCAGTTGCAACGTTGTAGGGAAATGGGGTTAGAACCTGAGGTGCTGGGCCAAATCCAGCACCCGACAGTGTTGAGCCTACTTCGCAATACGCCGGTCACCTGGGTAAACGTCAGCATCAACAGTTCAATGATTCAGAAGCTGCTGTCGAATGCAGCTCGGACTGAAGAAGAAGCGCGTGTTATTGAGCGAGCAATTCGTTTGGGTGCGACTACCAAGTTACTCAAAAACTTCTTTGGGCTCTCGCCGCAGGAAATTGCGTTGCAGAGAGCAGTGATCGGCGTCAAAGCCCCACATGGCCGATGGCCGGCCGTCTCGGAGGATCAGGAACATCAGATCTGGTATCGCTGGACTAACTTGATGAAGCAAAACCAGGTTTCTCTAGAGGACAGCCTGGCCATGCTCGATATTGCAATGCTGGTAGCGGAAGAGTTAATCGCTGACGGGTTAACACTGGCCCAGATCTGGTCCTTCATTACCCACTGGATTGAAAACCGCATCTACCCCGAGAACAACCATCGAGATCGGCAAGCGAGGCGACTTGAGCAAGGCGAACATACGCAATGAAGCTTGCTCGGTTCCCCATTTCTACGCTACTCGATTCTGCCTCGGGTCACCTCGAGGCACACCTGCTGAAAAAGAAAGCTGAAGATGTCGCTCTCAACACTGCATCACCGACTACCTACGCGGGCATTATTTTTAGTGGTAACCCGCACGAAACCGTACCGCGCAAACTCCTCCTCGATGACCGTTTAACTCCGTTGGAGCGGAATTGCTGGCAAGTGTTTCGCTTGCTCATCAATGAAGACGGCATAACCGCCTTTCCAACATATGACCAGCTTCGTCCATATCTTGGAATGACACCTGGTAAACATGCCTCACGTGAAACCGTTGCGAAGGCACTAACTGTACTTCGGCTTACTAGGTGGTTGAGCCTTGGCCGCAAGGTACGCAACGAGATCAGCGGTCAGGTGCAGGGTAACGTTTATCTACTGCATGACGAACCAGTCACGCCAGCCGAAGCCTTGGAGTTCGATAAGGACTACATGACATTGCTCATGCAGTCTAAAGAACATCAGAACAGAGCGATCCAAGAAGTCGCAGCAATGACCTGGCGAGAGTTCACCGATGATGCTGATGTCGGCCGCCGCCTTCCCTCTCGCATCGAGACCATAAGCGATCGGCTAAACGCACAACCTTGGGCAGTAAAAAGTCAGCTTGAAGCGATTCCTGCACCTGAGTTCGGAATCCGAACTCAGTCAGATATTGCCGCGCCTGGTCTGAGTTCGGATTCCGAACTCAGTGAAAACTCAGGAAAACAGACCGCTCTACCCCTCAGTTCGGATTCCGAACTCAGTGGAAAACAGCCGAGTTCGGACTCAGTTCGGAATCCGAACTCATATAGTACGTATACAAATACAAACAAGTCTGTATCTAAAAGCTTTGTACAAGACCAAGACTCCATCGGCGCAAATTGGCTCATCGCTCTCGAATCGCTGCCACCTGACACTCGAGGGAAAGTTCGAGTGATCATGCAGTCAGTACCTGAGCCATTACGCGATGCAGTGATCAACCAGTGGTCCCACAGATTGGGCGGACTGAGCAAGCCCCTGGCCTACCTCAAGACCCTTGCTGACAAAGCAAAACGTGGGGACTTCAACTCTGACTGGCAACCAATCGTAGCTCCAGCAGCCCCTCCAACCACTGCCCTGCCGGCGGAGGTTACACAGAGCGTTCAACTTGCCAACAAACCTCCAACCCCTGAGGCGACTCAGGCCGCCCAACTGGCGCTAAGTGGTTTACAGCAACTGCTGAACATCCGCGGTAGTAGACGTCGTGGGTGAGGGCATAGCTTCGATAAGCGATTCACTACTGTGTATTACTGATCAGGTCGCTCAACTGAGCCGAGAGCAAGTGTTGTGGGCCACAACACTTCATCAGAACCGCAATCCGCCGAGCGCTCAGGTAGTGCCACTAGCACCAATCCAGACCAGCCACCGGCGCCGACCAGGTGGTGTGGCCCACACCACTTCACCAGGACCGGAATCTGGTGAGCGCTCTGGTGTTGCCAGTGGCCACACTGCCAAGGTCAACCACCGGGGGCCGACCAAGTGGTGTGGGCCACAACACTCCACCAGGACCGGAATCTGGTGAGCGCTCCGGTGGTGCCAGTGGTGTGGGCCACACCACTCCACCAAGACCGGAATCTGCTGAACGCTATGGTGCTGCTAGTGGCAACACTGCCAAGGTCAGCCACAGGGGGCCGACCAAGTGGTGTGGCCCACACCACTTCGCAAGGACCGGAATCTCCTGAGCGCTCTGGTGTTGCCAGTGGCAACACTCCAGGCCAGCCAGGCCGACCAGGTGGTGTGGCCCACACCACTCCACCAAGACTGGAATCTGCTGAACGCTATGGTGCTGCTAGTGGCAACACTGCCAAGGTCAGCCACAGGGGGCCGACCAAGTGGTGTGGCCCACACCACTTCGCAAGGACCGGAACCTGGTGAGCGCTCCGGTGGTGTCAGTGGTGTGGGCCACACCACTCCACCAGGACCGGAATCTGGTGAGCGCTTCGGTGTTGCCAGTGACAACACTGCCAAGGATAGCCACCGGGGGCCGCCCAAGTGTTGTGGGCCACAACACTTCATCAGGACCGGAATCTGCTGAGCGCTCCAGTGGTACCACTGGCACCAGTCCCCCAGTTCATCCATTGGCATCGACCAAGTGTTGTGGGCCCCAACACTTCGCCAGGACCGGAATCTGCCGAGCGCTCCAGTGGTACCACTGGCACCAGTCCCCCAGTTCATCCATTGGCATCGACCAAGTGTTGTGGGCCCCAACACTTCATCAGGACCGGAATCTGCTGAGCGCTCCGGTGTTGCCAGTGGCAACACTGCCAAGGTCAGCCACAGGGGGCCACACCACTCCACCAAGACCGGAATCTGCTGAACGCTCCGGTGGTGCCAGTGGTGTGGGCCACACCACTCCACCAAGACCGGAATCTGCTGAGCGCTCCGGTGTTAAGGGGCGCGACACGCTCACACGCCTATCCCCAAAACCAAAACACCTCGGCTATCCATTTACTACTGCACGCGCATCCCTACAAAAGCAGCATGGGCTGGCTTCCCCACCTTATTCAAGGAATCCATGCCCATGGCTGACAACTTTCAGCTCAACATCGGCTCCCTTCGGAGCCAGGTTCAACTGACCCTTCACACGCACCACGCTGCAAGGATCTGGCTGGGACGCCAGCAAAGCGAATCCAAGAACAGCATCCTTGGGCTCGCCGGCTTCTGCTCCAGAGTCAATCAGATGGACCGTGGTGCCAGTCAGGACGACCCATTTTCGGACTGGTGGATCATCCGGATTGAAGACAAGATCGCCGAGTCTGATGCAGCCCTGACAGAGATCGATAAGCGCCTCGATGATGTCATGGCCCAGCTACCGGCCATGATCGACATCGGCACCAACCTGTCGACTCATCCCATGAAACTGCCCCTCTTCATCTCCAACCCCCTGGGCTTCAAGTCGGTCTACCTGCTGACCAAATACGACGAGATCGTGCGCCGCATTCTGCTGGCCAAGCATGTCGGCCTTATTGGTAGACGGGATGGGGAAGTCTGGATCGATGACGGGGCTCATATCCTGCGCAGCCTGTTTGGACTGGCCCAGCAATATCGTTTCTCAGGTGCAAGCCGCGATGACTTCGCAGCCAATAACGCCCGGGCAGAGCAGGCCCGGCAGATGTACCAACGGGCCGGCGAGATCCCTCAAGACATCCTTGAAGGGATTCGCCGCTCGTCCTTCGCGCCCGAGATCCGACGTGGCCAACCGACCTTGTCCGAACGACTCGAAGCTGAGCCTTTTGATGAAGGTGAGGAATGACCAAAAGCATCGGTGGCCGCGCCTTGGGAAACCTGCAACAGGGTGCCTTCAAACCTCTGCAACAGGGTGCCTATCAGGGGCTGCAACAAGGTGCCTCACTAAAAGGCCTTTTAAAGCCCTTTAAAGGTAAGGGGGAGCTGGACCAGTTAGCCGAGCAATGCACAGCACTGGAGGCAGGTTTGCGCGCTCTAGTTCATGAGGTGCTTGCCCAGGTCCGCGAACATCCATTCGCCCTTCTACCCGTTCGACTCATCGAGCAGAACACATCGGCTGGCACAACTTTCCTGCGCTGGCAAAGCGTTCAAGACCGGCGCATGGGGTTCGGTGTATGGGCGGCAATGGTTCAACACCCCAAGACACCAGCCAACTTGCTGCAGGACCTGCTTGCCCTGGAGCAACACCGAATCACATTGAATATGCAAATCAGCCTTGTCCACTTCATCGGCAAGCAGGCCGCCGAGTGCGCAACAAAGATGGGCCAGGCCGAGGCCGAATATCAGGCTCGACTGCAGCAGCTCACACACCACCAGAAACCATCGCAATCGGAGAGACCAGCATGACCACCCCCCATAAAGCCCCAAAAACCGTCAGTACCAATGCCAACGCAAACCCCCAAGAGGTCGCGGTGGAGTTCGTTGACGGCAAAGCCACCACCACCAGCCTGGATGTGGCCAAGCATTTTCGTAAGCGGCACGACAATGTGATGCGCGATATCAAAAACCTTGAATGCCCTGATGACTTTACACTCCTCAATTTTGAGGAGTGTTCACGACCAGGCTCTAATAACAAACCCGAGCCGTACTACCGGATGACTCGCGATGGTTTCACCCTTCTCTGCATGGGTTTTACCGGCACAGAAGCCATGCGCTGGAAGATCGCTTACCTCAACGCCTTCAACAAGATGGAGCAGGTGCTCATCGAGCAACCCGAGATCCTCAGCCATAAACATCTGCTCAACTTCGCCCTGAAAACTCTCGAGCTCATGCGACATCTTGAACTCAACCAACCACCCAGCCCCGACACCGAACAGGTGGTCATCAACTATCTGAACCTCGAGTCTCTTGACCAGGCCACGCCTGAACAGACGGAAAAAGCGATCAGTTTTTTGCAGGGGCAAATGATCGGTGAAGGTACTGCAGCCAAATCTCTTCCTGGGGTTGCAGGCACCTCAGTAGCGAAAGATCTTCTTTACGGTCTCCTTCGCTCCTCACACGACGCCGAGCTGCTCTTCAACTCGCTGTATGACAAAGGCATCGAGAAGCTCACCAGCGAGGTTTTCAAGAGTCACATGTCCGACAAGCTGGCCGAAACTTCGCGCCATGCCCGGGACCTTCTTGGTTACCTCACTCGCAACGCCCTCCGTACACCTTACTCCCCCAAATCAACACACTGAGGAAGACACCATGGGTACTCCCGTAGTCTGGGAAGGCAACATCGGCAATCCGCCGGAACACAAATCCTTCTCCAACGGCAACAACGAGCCGCGGCAACTGCTGCGGTTGAATGTGATGTTCGACAACTCGATTCCCGACGGATCCGGTGGCTTCAAGGACCGTGGTGGCTTTTGGGCGAACGTTGAATGGTGGCATCCCGATGCTGAGCGGTTTGCTCAATTGTTCAGCAAAGGCATGCGAGTCGTCGTCACTGGCCGAGCCATCATGGATACCTGGAAGGACAAAGAAACTGGGGACGATGTTTGGGCGCTTAAGGTCGAAGCGAACCGTGTGGCCATCCTGCCTCACCGGGTTAACCAGGTGACCATGACGCAATCGAACAATACCAGCCAACGGCAAAACGCCCAGCAAAACAGCAGGCCGGAACGCCAGCAGAACCCAGCCCAACAACAAGTACAACACACTGACGACCTGAGCCAATACGGCAATGGGTTTGATGACGATATTCCTGTGTGACCCCCTCGTTAATTTTGGCGCGCCATTCGTGCAGCCTCTGGTGACAAGGACGTCAATCCGTGATTATCCTTCACCGATAAACCCGCCTGTTTCACACTTGCGCCTCCAATAGGGACATTGGAGGCGTTCTTCGTGCAGCCGATGTGGCGGGAGCTTTTCACCGTTATCTCTCGACAGAACATTGGTCCCATGTCTCATAAACGAAACCCCAGCGAACCAGACCTACTGGAGCTCTATCGCAAGCTGTCAAAGGACCAGCAGGCCTTGTTGACGGACATCCTTGAGGATCGTATTGACGGGAAACTCACAGCCCTAGAGTTCGTAGACAAGCTGCGTCAGATCCCTGTGCAGGACAGCTCGGATTGAGTGTTGCGGGCCGCAACACTCCACCAAGACAGGAACTCCTGAGCGCTCCGGTGCTGGCACTGCCCCCTTGGAAAAATCCGCCGCGCACTTCGTGAAGCCACTTCGACAAGAACGGATGAGGCGTAATCAAATGCTTAACTGCATAGACTTGCCCCCCAATGTGCATTCGGCTTCAGCAGTCGTTCGTGTGCATCGAATTTGACCTACACAATGGGTGTGCACTGACTAACAGAAATCGGCCACTAACAGCCGTTCATGACAGGCCGGTTTCGCCCAGTAGCAGCCTGTGACCGGAGGTCTCTATCGGCCGAAAGTAGCGGGCACTGTGCGCTGACAAACTAAACTTATGGGCCTAGCAGGCACGGTCAGGTAGGGTTCAGGTTGATGTTGCGCTGAGCGAACCCTGAGCCTTTATGAACAGCGCGAACAGTTCAGGCTGCGACTTGATGTTGAGTTTGGCGTAGAGATGCCGTCGGTGAACCTTCACCGTCTCGGTAGAGATATCCAGCTTGCGCGCGACTTCCTTGTTTGAGCAGCCGGCCAGCATCAAGCGAACCACATCCACTTCGCGCAACGTCAGCGCTGCGCCTAAGCGCTGCATGAACATCTCCATTCCAGCCTCCTGCGCCATCTGCTCGGCCACGGGCTCGGCAGGCTCTGGTTCGAAGGCCATGCGCTGGCGCATCAAGGCGATTAGCCAAGGGCGGATCAATTCCAACAGGGCGATCTGCTCGGGGGTGAAGCGGAGCTTGCTGCCCAGAGACAGGCACAGGGTGCTGTCCGCATTCAACTGAACATTGAATTGCACCTCGTCGGCGACCACGTTGTGGGTGAAGTACAGACGGTAGTAGTCGGTTTGCTCGAAACACTCGGGAGCTACTTCGGCCAGACGTACCAGGCCGCTGCCGGGGTGCTCGCGACAGGCGATGTAGAATGGGTCGAGCAGATACAGGCCCTTGAGGTAGTCGCAGTACAGCGGATCGCTGCTCTCCCCCTTATATGGGCTCTCGGCAAATACCCGGGGGCGACCCTGGCTGAACAGCAGGACGACCCAGCTGTCGGCGGGTACGTAGTCCTGCAGCAGGCGACTCAATGCCAGCCAGAAGCCTGGGTGATCAAGGCGCTCGATCAGCTGACCGACAGCGCGGTGCCACGCCAGATCCTGCAGGGTCAGCCCCATGTCTAATACTCCCTGGGTTAGCTAATCCGGGTTATATGAAATTCAAAATGAAAACACATACTTACATCTCCCCTCCGGAAAGTCTTGGTGTTTCCGGAGCCCACGCCTAATCGCATAACAACAAGGTTTGCTCATGAAACTCGAGCTCGTACAAATGGCCGGCCGCGATGGTGATACTGCCTACAACCTGCAGCGTACGCTGGAAGCCATTGCCTCCTGCCAGGACGACACCGACATTCTGATTTTTCCTGAGTCGCTGATCACCGGTTTCCCCAGTCCGCACAACATCGCCAGCCTGGCCGAGCCACTGCATGGTCCGAGCCTGAGCACGCTTCAGCAGATGGTACGCGAGCGCGATATCGCCGTGGTGGTCGGCTTGACCGAGAACGACCAAGGCCATTACTACAACACTAGCGTACTCATCACCCCGGACGGCATCGCCCTGAGCTACCGCAAGACCCACCTGTGGGTCGGTGAAGGCGAACTGGTGAAGGCCGGCGATCGCTACACCACGGTGGAGTGGCGCGGCGTGCGTATCGGCCTACTGATCTGCTACGACTGCGAGTTCCCAGAGAGCGCTCGCGCCCTCGCCGAACTGGGCGCCGAGCTACTTCTGATCACGGACGGCAACATGCAGCCCTATGGCTACGTACACCGCACTGCGGTGGCCGCGCGCGCACAGGAAAACCAGGTATTCGCCGCCATGGTGAACCGGGTAGGCCCAGGTATCGACGAGCTGACCTTTGCTGGCGGTAGCACCGTGGTAGATCCCTTTGGCCACCTGCTGTTCGAGGCGGGCCAGGAAGAGTGTAGGCATAGCCTGCGTCTGGACATGACGCGCATCGCCAGCGCTCGCCAGCTTTACGACTACCAGGTCGACCGACGCTTCACCCTACCCGGCGAACACTGTCGCCATGCCGACGGCCGTCGCGAGCTGCTGATTCCCTCACGCGCCTGATCCTCAGGTCCTCGAATAAGAACACGTCAAGGAATCACCATGCATTGCAAACCTTTGCTCACCCTCAGCCTGGTCGGTTTGCTCTCCGGCCTGGGTCACGCGCAAGCAGATACGCCCAGCGTGCATCTGTATAACTGGTCCGACTTCATTGCCCCGGAAACGCCTAGAGAGTTCAAGCAGGAAACCGGCATCGCCCCCATCCTCGATGTGTTCGATGACGCCGAAGTGATGGAAAGCAAGCTCATGGCCGGGCGCAGCGGCTATGACGTGGTGGTGGTGTCGGACGATCTGCTGCCCAACTTTGCTAAAGCCGGGCTGCTGCAGGAGCTGGATCGCTCGCAGCTCGCCAACTGGTCCCACCTGGCCCCGAACATGATGCGCAAACTAGAGGTCAACGATCCCGGTAACCGCTACGCGATTCCCTACATGTGGGGCACCACAGGCATCGGCTACAACATCGACAAGGTCCGCGAACTGCTCGGCAACAACGCGCCGGTCGACTCCTGGGATCTGATCTTTAAGAAGGACAACATCGCCAAGCTCAGCCAGTGCGGCGTTGCCATGCTCGATGCGCCGGTCGAGATCATCCCCATCGCCCTGCATTACCTGGGGCTGCCCAGCAACAGCAAGAACCCAGACGACTACCAGCGGGCTGAGGCGCTGCTGCACGAGATCCGTCCCTACATTCGCTATTTCAACTCTGCGAAGTTCGGCACCGACCTTGCCAATGGTGATATCTGCGTCGTGGTCGGCTGGGGTGGATCGGTCTACAGCGCCAAGCTCAACGCCGAGAACGCCCACAACGGCGTCAACCTGGCCTACAGCATCCCGCGCGAGGGCGCGCCCCTGTGGATCAACACCCTGGTGGTCCTCAAGGACGCCCCCAATCCGCAGCCTGCCTACAAATTTCTCGACTACATGCTGCGCCCTGAGATCATCGCCAAGAACTCCAACTACGTCGGCTACCCAAACGGAAATCAGGCTGCCACTGCGCTAGTTGATGAGCATTTGCGCAACGACCCAATGTTGTATCCACCGCAGTCAGTCATGGACAACCTGTTTCCCCTGGAAACTCTGCCATTGAAGCTGGAGCGTGTACGAACCCGCACTTGGAGCAGGATCAAGAACGACACTTGATGGGACAAAACAACATCTTGAGGTCTGAGTGAGCTTGCTCATCTGCTCGGTAGGTCTGATGAAAGCCTCGGCAATGCTGAGGCTTTTGTACTAGCCTTCGTAGTTCACCATCTGCGCCTGAATCTATTAGAAGCAAGCAGCAGGTGGCCGATAACCCTCGCCTTCGTTTGTCTGCTTGTGGCCGATAACTGTCCTTCGTGAAGGGCAACTATGGGGCGCCTACTGCCCTTCGCGAAGGACAGCTATGTGTCGAGTACGGCAACACCCGACTCAATGCGGACCGTCAGCGGTCACAGGAACAGCCGCACCTACCCGTATTAACGGTGCCGTTGCGCTCGACTTCTGCTAGGGGACACTCAGTGGGCTGAATAAATTAGATGCAAACGGATGGTCAGGTGGAATGCAATTACCCAACCCAAAGGGACGCTGCGAGCAGCGCTGCCCAAGAGCGCGGTTAAATCCCTTCCTATTCAAGGACTCTTTCTCGCTAGCAACTTCGGCCTTCTACGTCTAGCTTGTGTGCATGTGGAGCGCTTGAATCAAAAAATCGCGCCACATCGCGAACCTACTGCTGGCAAGATCATTCTATTCGTAGATCGCCAGTCACGACCGAGAGGAAGCTGTGATGACTGACCAGCCTGCCCGAGTCAAAATTGACAGGCGTAAGTTCAACAATCCCCACCCCACTGTCGAAGCCGCTGGAGCAGCAGCCGCGCAGAAAGGGTTCCCTGTACATGCCTGCCCCTACAAGCACCCCGCCATGCTCAGCTCCTGGTTGAAAGGGTATAAGCGCGCCCAGCAGCTGACATTTGCGTTTAGCTGATCCACAAATTAAGCCCTCCTCAAGAACCCTTTTCACGTTGTGGGCCGTTTACCCGTAGGCAACAGTGCGTCCTGAATACGACTACGGGGACGTACATGAAGCTCATGATCATCGAAGCGCCGGGCAAGCTGAAAAAGCTGGCCCCGATGCTCAAGAAACTACGGCCGGGCGAGCATTGGGAGGTGGTCGCCAGTGGCGGCCACATACGGGATCTTCCCGAGAAGGGACACGACGACACGATGATTACTGCCGGGGTGCTCAGGGACCTGCGCCCCGTGTACACGATCAGGGACAAGAGTTCCGGCAGGATCAAGACGATGCGCGCAGCTCTTGCCCGGGCAACAGAAATCTACATCGCAACTGACCCCGATCGGGAAGGTGAAAGTATCGCTTGGCACATCCAGCAGACACTGCGGATCCGCGACTACAAGCGCATTGCCTTCAACGAGGTCACCCAATCGCGGGTGAAGGAGGCGCTGGCCAATCCGCGCAAGATTGACGCCCAGCTGGTGGCTTCCCAGGAGTGCCGGCGAGTCCTCGATAGGCTCGTTGGCTATCTGGTGACTGGTGAGCTACGGAGGGTGCTTGGACTGCCCACAACAGCAGGCAGGGTGCAGTCGGTTGCCGTTTACCTAGTGGTGTTGAGAGAGCGCGAGATCCGCAACTTCAAGGTCGTTCATCACTTTGGCGTTCGCCTGCAGTTCCAGAACCAAATGACTAGTAGCTCCTGGATGGCTGACTGGGTGACCGTTCCAGACTTCGCCTCCAAGGAACACCCGTATGTGCAGGATGGCACCCTGGCTGCACAGGTCGCCGGGGTCAGGAACGTCATTGTGGAGTCCTGCGAAGATTCCAAGGAACGCCGAGCCCCCTACCCTCCCTACATATCCTCAACCCTTCAACAAGCGGCGAGCGTTGCGTTGAAGTGGGACCCTGACAAGACCATGCAGATCGCTCAGAGGCTGTATGAACAGGGCGTGATCACCTACCACAGAACAGACAACCCGAATGTCGGTGATGATGTCATGGGTGACATCCGCGCTGTTGCACAAGCTCTTGGTATACCAGCGGTTGAGAAGCGAAGGGAGTTCAGGGCAGCGGAGGGAGCCCAACTGGGTCACCCCGCGATCGCCCCAACGACCTGGGCGGACGAGGTTGCAGGGGAAGATGATGAGCAGCGTCAGCTGTACAAGCTCATCCGGATCCGGGCTCTGGCAAGTCAGCTCGCTGATGCCATCTATGACGCCAGGATTGTGAAGCTCTTGGCGAAAGGCCCAGGTCAACGCCCTCTGCGTTTCAGTGGATCTTGTAGGACTGTTGCTTACCGCGGATGGATGCAGCTTCTGGCGGGAGACGACACGGATGAAGAAGGCGCTGAAGCAGCCAACAACGAGATCCCAAAGCTGGAGCCAAAGCAGATCTTGCCTGTGCTGAATGGCGAAGTGCTGAACCTGAAAACCAAGGCACCGCCGCGCTACACGAAAGCCAGCCTGGTCAAGGAGCTTGAGCGTCAGGGCATTGGGCGGCCGGGAACTTTCGCCTCGATCATCAAGAACATCACCAGCAGATCCCAAGTGATTGAGGAGAAGCGAAAGCTTGTACCAGGTCCGCTCGGCGAGCAGACCATTGCCCAACTCGAAGGCCGGTTTAGCTTCGTGCAGACCCAGTTCACCAGCAGCATGGAACGGGCTTTGGACAAGATTGCTGACGGCCAGAGTACCTACAACGCGGTGGTTTCCAAGTTTTACGAACATCTGCAGAGGGAACTGTCATCGCTCAAAGACGCTCCTTCACTCCGTATGCAATCAGCACGCTCGAGCGCCTCAACAACGACAGAGCCGGAACATCAGTACCTGTGCGGCAAATGCGGCAAGCACCTGGTCAGGCGACAGAAACGAGGTGAAGGCGGGTATGACTTCTGGGCGTGTTCCGGGTACCGGGATACGGGATGCAAGGTCAGCTACCCATCGAACAAAGGAAAGCCCGACCTGACTAAGGCCAGAGGGCTCTAGCCAGGAATGCCCAGGCCTTCCGTTATCCATTTCCGCTGTTTGGGTCCAATACGGACTGCGAACCTGCTCGCTCCTCGAGGAGCGAGCCCATGGAAGCACCGCAAGACACCACCCACCCTTTCGAAGCCGACCCAACCTTAAAGTGCTACTCGGCCAAGCAGGTCGCGGTAGCCAGTACCTGGGCCGAGCACTTTTGCATCCCGGCAGCACGACGCCGCCAGTTTTTGCGCGACTACCTGCGCTCTACAAGTTCAACTCGCTGCTGGACGACATCGGTTGTGCACCAGGGGCAAACGCTGGTGATCTGTCGACTCGGTAGCATGCTGCAATGGTTCGACGGTAGGTCCATAAAGGCAGCAATCATTACCAAGCAGAGTCGGATCCCGCTGAGTACGCCCTCGAGCCGAGCAGCCCTGGGCTTGGCAGGGCGGCTTGAAAATTTGAGGAGGATAAGCGCCGGTGCTGTTTTGACCTCGTTCTGCAGGAGCGCTCGACATTTGGGGCAGCAGCTTGTCCAGGAGGACCTTGGTGAAACTTTTGCAGGCGTTACGCTGCAGAGCGATGAAGTGAGGGGGCCGCACAGACGTTACACCCGGCCGCGCACGAACTTCTATATGAAGCAGATTGGAAGCTCTATCAAAGCCTTCTGCTCACATCTTGACCCTGCGATTTTGTTTGCGCTTCGATCTGCTCGATGCCCTGATCCCAGGGTCTATAACTGGCTGGCCGCTGGCGATCAGACCAGACGTCTCCAAGCGCTCAAAGCTCAACCAGTCTTGATTCCACTGATAGTCATCCTGAGCTACTCCAGCGACGATTTACCCCTGTGGCCAACTCAAGTAGAACTCAAGTACGAAGCCCCACCTTGGCCCACAGTACAAGAGTTGACCCCTGCTCACGGCACAATCACTCCAGGTGCAGAAGCCAACCTCATCGGCGCAGCCGCAGACCAGGGGATCTCAATTTCTGATGTTCTGTCCTGGCTATTCAAGGCCCCCAAATCATCAATCCGCTTTCTCGGCACCTGTCGCCCTGGACACATAGGCGGTGCTCTATCGCAGTTGCAGCGTGAGGGTCGCAATGCTGGGTGGCATCACCTATTACTCGGCGCGACTGCCGGTAATAGACGGCCCCGGAACCGCTCAGACTGGAAAGTGTTTCTGGATCTTATCCAACAACTGCCTTATGAAATCCTCTCTCATGTAAGTCAGCAGAAGTTAAATCTGAATCTACTATTCAAAGGATGCCCGACCTCCTGGAATGACCTCACTTGGCCCTATGTAATTGCAGGTATCAAGGACTACACCGAGATTTATAGAAATCTCGAACACAAGAAACAGGATGCGAGAAAAAAAGCCAGTGACTTCTTCCTTAGAAGCAATTATGCAGAGATTGCAAATAAGGTTGAATTGTTTCACCAAGACTTACCCAGAATCCGCGCCCAGATTGATAACGCACTGGGAGCCCTGGAAGAAGCCGATGAACTTTTCGAATGGCCACCATTATTGTTGAGCGGCCCTATCACCTGCCCCAACGGAATTGAAATCGTTGAACTTCTCTGTCCAAATGACTTATTTGAAGAAGAACTCAGGATGCGTCATTGCGTGGGAAGTTACGAATACTCCACATACAGGGGAGACTGCCGAATAATTTCTCTACGCCACAACAGCAACTCCCTTGCTACAGCAGAACTACGCATTGATAAAAAGACTACATCCTCATCGAAAAACCCCAGGGTTCTCTGCGCACAATTACGAGCCCACCGTAATGCACCAGTCTCAACTGGTACTCCCGCGAAAACAGCTTTTGACTGGTTTCTCACTCAACTGAACTCAGGAGCAATCACTTCCAATCTGAGCTGGCCGAACCTGACCCGAGGAATGGCTCGATATACACGCTCATCGAGACAAGAGTTGCTGGAGGAAGAGGTCGCAAATTGGGTTGACCGTCACCTGGTGGGCCGCGCATGAGCCGCCCTCGCATGATGAACAGACAGCCCGTACTCATTGAGAAAGCCGTGTTTGACGGCTATGACTTCGGGATTCAGATGCCTTTCATCGAAGGGGCAAACAAGGTGCTACTCCGTCGTGGTGGATTCTTCATCCGCCGTGGCGAACATCCGCTCAACCGACATTGGAGGATCCCCAAGAACAAACTCAACAGCGAGCTCGACCTGGTGTTCCACGAACTCATCGAGCTGGGCCAAGACCGGTTCACAGAGTCCTGGCAGAGCTTTCAAGAGAAACTGGAACAGGCTCAAGCATCTCCTCAGCGCGATGCGTTCATCTGGGGCATGCAACTGCGAATTGCGCCGCTGGCTGGAAGGGGAGTCTTGCTGTCAGGTGACTACCATCCCGGCGTCGTGGCCGTGGCCAGGCGAATGCGCGGGGTGTTTCTCGGAAAATCCACGTCCTGGCGCATCGATGCTTCCGCTGAGCTGGTTCGAAGCAACCTCATCTTGGAGCTAGGGCTCGCGGAAGAACAAATCGAGCTCCTGGATATTGTTCAGGAGCTTCTGGACGATGGTTCCGTAGCACCGGCAGAGGGTATGCCTAGGATCAGCCTAGGAGGCCCTCCACAAGAGGCTACGGAGGCTACCACCACCGAAGAGGTCTCAAATGAGATCTACCTGGCAGCCGTGTCGCCTATCGAGCGCACCGAATACTCTGCGCAGGCGATTTCCAAGGCCCTGGAGGGGTATTCCTTACTCGACCATCAGCCTGCCGGTATTGCTCATCTGCTACAGCGCACAAGCGCGCTGCTGGCGGACGACATGGGATTGGGTAAAACGCGCCAAGCGGTGATTGCTGCCCACATCAGGGCCGCAGGCCTACCCATCTTAGTCGTAACCCTTTCGTCATTGCTCATCAACTGGGAGCGCGAAATCCACGCCGTATACCCCGCTGCTACGGTCGCGCAGCAGAAGTTCGCCCCTGAGGCGCAGTGGATGATCATCAACTACGAGCGCCTGGGAGACTACGTGACCGTCGCTGAGCGCTATGCCGTGATGGTGATCGATGAGGCCCATCGCCTGAAAGAACCGACCGCGCTATGGACACGTCACGGTTTCGACATTGCAGCAAAGATCCCCAACCGCTACTTGTTGACCGGTACTCCTATCCTCAACAGAGAAACCGAACTGCACACCTTGTTGCGGCTTTCTGGGCATCCGATCGGCCAGCTACCACTCAAGGATTTCTGTGAGCAATTTTCCGGCAGCCCAGAATTTCGCCAGAACCTGCGAGCCCAACTCGGGGACTGGATGCTTCGCCGGCGCAAGGATGTTTTACCTGGTCTGAAAGGTAAGCAACGACAACTCCTGGCGGTTGCGATGAGCGAAGAGGAGCGGCACCAATATGATGTCATCCGCCTTGAGGACAAACCGATTTTCGCCCGGCTTGGAGCGCTGCGCTTCTATCTCGAGCAGTTGAAGATCCGCATCGCGATGGATCTGCTCAGCGAGCTGGACCCAGACGACAAGGTCATCCTTTTCTGCGAATTCAAGCCAACCGTAGCCGCGTTGAAAGCACTCTGCGAAGAAGCAGGGATCGGCCACATCACCCTGGTGGGTAGCGACTCACCCGCGAAACGTCAGAAGGCGATCGACCGGTTCCAACAGGATCCAGAGTGCCGTGTGTTCATCTGCACCACATCGGCCGCCGGCACTGGAAACAACCTCACCGCAGCAAACTATGTGTTCTTCCTGGGACTGCCATGGACTCCTGGTCAACAAGATCAGGCCGAAGACCGGGCCTATCGCAATGGTCAGCTGCGCATGGTCATTGTCAAAATACCGCTGATAGAGGCCAGCATTGACCAACAGTTGTGGGAACTGCTGTTAGCCAAACGCCAGGTCAGCCTTGAGCTGATCGAGCCCGAGGGCCAGCAGGAGGCAATGGCTAAAACAGTGCTCGCGGCGACTATTACAGCGTAGGGCTCCTGCTGGTACAGCTGCGTGAGGATCCAATAGATATTTTCTTTGGGCCATTATTACGTTAAGAAAGCGCTAAATTGTCAGCGATCATCAGATCAAAATAAGCGTCTTGCAAACTATGGCCATGAACTTTAGCAAGGCACTCTCATCCTTTGGTAACGCATTGCGACTAATATTTCTTCCTCACTAGCATTGTATTTAGATAGGCAACGTCGTTGTCCCCCACTGCTTAATGATTATTTGCTTAAGATGGCCATGAGCCATCTTTGCCTGGCGGGTATTTTCACCTAGGCCTAAATAGATACCCGGTTTGATTTAACCACTAAATTTCGGGAGCTTGCGACCAGTGATTTAGGTGATATGCGAGCAAGCGGAAATTTTAGAAAGCGATGTAACACCATGATTTCTCATGATTTCTAGATGGGCAAAGTGTGGATAGTGAAACACTTTCATAAGGCTCGTAGAGGCTTAACGATATCAGTACGCTACCACTATCACGCTTCAGCAGATATAACAAATGAGTATAGCGAAAAAATTTAATTCTCTTGCCCTGCTGAAATCATGGTCTACGCTCGTTAGCGTCGTTTGGAAGCGACAATTGTTAATTCAACTGAGGAAAAGAAAATGAAAGAAGTGAAGATTGAGCCAACTTTGTTGAACCAATCCAACAGCGCATATACCAACCCATCGTTCTCCGTAGTAAAAGTTAGGGTTCCGCAGTTTCAGTTCTCCCCTCCCTCTGAAATCAACTCGAAGCTCATTAGCCGGCAGGCTGTGAAATCCCATTGACAAACCTTGAGCAGGCGCTTAGCAGAAATTGCTAGGCGTCTCTATATTACTTTACTGGTAAGTCATGATTATGGAAACCAATGAAATAAAAAAATGGCTTTCGAGCGATATATTTATATTCTTCAAACAAGGCAAACCATATCTTTGGGATTTTAGAAACCATCGTCAATTTGAAATATCTGCAGAAGAATTTGCGAGACTGTCTGAATTTGCTGAAGGCTCGGAGATCAAACAAGATAACGTAGATCAAGCGATAACTGAGGCAGGAATATTAACCAATAGCCCGTCTAATGAGGAGGAGTGGGGTTGGGATTTTCTGGCAAGGATCTATCACATTGGTACATCACACCCGAACGCACCATCCCCCTATGAACCTTCTCAACATATAGAATACGCTAAAAGCTATTTAGATTTTTGCCAATCAATCCATGCCTCTTCTCCGGAAGTGCTAATAAAAAAAGGAGGAACAAAAAGTTTATTACCAACTCCAAATTATCAAGAACTAATCAATGCGAGCCTATGGCACACACTAGTTAAAAGGCAAACCTGTAGAGATTTTTATGATGAAAACATTTCCCTTGAATCACTTTCAACCATCCTTGGAGGCACCCTCGGAGCAGTGGATCGAGGCGAATACGATTCACCTGTAGGAGTGCAACGTTTTGGTTATAGACGTACGTCACCTTCTGCTGGGGGACTTCAAGCTACTGAAGGTTATGTATGGGTAAGAAAAGTTAAAGATATCACTCCAGGCATTTACCACTATGTAAATGACGAACACTATTTAGAAGAGGTATCCCCTCTACCTAATGATCCGTTATCCACGCTTTTATGCAACCAGCACTGGTGCGATGATTTAGCCTTCGCCATATTTTTCGTTGCAAAATTCGATGTAATGTGGTGGAAGTATCCTCACTCTAGGGCTTATCGTCCTATGCTCATGGACATAGGACATCTATCTCAAACTTTTCAGCTACTCGCAACAGCCTTAGGTCTGCAAACATGGTTGACAGGTTATTTCCATGATAAAGAAATCAACAATCTACTTAAATTAACAGAACCGAAGGAACAAGCAATATTTGTTGTGGGTGCCGGGCACGGTAGTGGCAGTGGTTATGATCGAACTATTAGAAGGTTACTCGATGAAAACAGCTGAGCTAACTCCAAAAGAAACTTACAACAATTCTGGATTGAAAATCCTTAGCATGAAGGAAGGCCATGATGGGAGCATAGCTTTAATTAACAATGGAAAATTGGAGTTTGCTTTAGAGGCTGAAAAAGATAATGGATACCGATATGGCTGGGCCTCCCCTAGTACTTTTATTAAAGCATTAGAACTTTGCAATGAAACTCCAGACGTGATCGCCATGAGTGGCTGGAGTAAAGGAGCTAGCCCTGATGGGAGCCCAATCGGAGCAGGATACTCTGGTCTTGATAATCAACAAATAACAACCCAAAAATCGCTGGGTAAAGAAATCAATTTTTTCTCATCTTCCCATGAACGCTCACACCTTTTATGTGCATATGGTATGTCCCCATTTCCCCAGGGGCAACCGTGTTACGCTCTACTATGGGAGGGTCATTTTGGCTCATTTTATTATATCGACGAAAATATCAAAATCACCAAACTTGGCAATATCTTAGACCACCCAGGAAATAGATTTGCATTTCTTTATGCGATTGCCGATCCACTGTTTAATCTTGGAGCGGGCCAAATACGCTTGAGCGACGCCGGGAAACTGATGGCTTTAACTGCATACAGCTCCAAGGGGCCTATCGACCCTGAAGGCCAACAGATAATAAATACGCTCCTGGATGGGTCATTAGATTTTTCTTGCATTAACAAAGATAAATTCAAAGATAGCCCGTACTATAACCTCGGAGTCAACAACCCACGCTTTGCAACTCTCGCCGCACACTTTTCAAATGCACTTTATGAGGTATTCTTTTCCTTCGTAAGAGGAAACGTAAGGAGCAGCGCTCCTTTGCTTATCTCTGGCGGGTGCGGTCTTAATTGTGACTGGAACACAAAATGGATAGAGAGTAAATTATTTTCAG
Organism: Pseudomonas sp. KCJK8993; assembly: GCF_046230915.1. Taxonomy (NCBI): domain Bacteria; kingdom Pseudomonadati; phylum Pseudomonadota; class Gammaproteobacteria; order Pseudomonadales; family Pseudomonadaceae; genus Pseudomonas; species Pseudomonas sp. KCJK8993. Next base: position 781 of record NZ_JBJJLO010000058.1, on the reverse strand, counting down.
ACGTCTTTATCCCTCCCTGCACTAATGACAGCGGCTCGGCGATAGGTACTGCCATCGACGCCCAATTCTTCTTTAGTGGAAATGCAAAAATACATTGGTCTCCCTATTCAGGAGAAGAGCCTTTACGGGACACTATAGAAGTTGAAGGGTTCACTCGGGAGACTTATAACGCTTCGCGCTTAGCCTCTCTACTCAGCAAAGGGTCAATATTTGGTTGGATTCAAGGACGCTACGAATTAGGTCCTCGAGCTCTTGGCAACCGATCACTTATTGCAGCTCCATACCCTAGGGATAACTTAGATAGACTTAATGCAATAAAGCTGAGAGAGAAATTCAGACCCATTGCCCCTGTCTGCTGTGAAGATGATATGGAAGACTATTTCAGCCCAGCATTCCCTTCTCCTTACATGCTTGAATTTAGGAAAGTAATCTCCCCTGCAATTCCAGCTGTTACTCATGCAGACAGCTCAGCCAGACCTCAATCTGTATCACATCATCAAAACCAAATGATGTATGAGCTATTAAAATCCTTTAAAGAACAGACAGGCATAGCCGTACTGTGTAACACCTCACTTAATTTCAACGGCTATGGTTTTATAAATAGCCTTTCAGACCTGAGAGCCTTTGCAGTACAAAATAATCTAGATGGATTTGTTTTCGAGAACGATATTTACCTGAAGATAGAAGCATAAATATGAACAATATGAGAGCGCTCCTAACCATAAATGCCCTGTCATCTCTTTCTCTCTGGATTGATTTCTTTCTTATTTTCTTGGTCCCA